>JAJZJL010000139.1 GCA_021810145.1 Planctomycetota bacterium
TGTCACGTAATATTCCAGAATCTGATCATTTCCGAAATCCAGATCAATGTACCGGACGGTGGAATGATGTGGAACTTTGCCGTGGATAATTTTCAAATAGGCCAGAGCGGTAACAAAAAAGCGCGAATAAATATACGGTCCTTCATCACCGTCCGGCTCACTGTTGATGACGGTATTGCATTTCGGGTTCGGTAGCGTGGGGATTTCCGAATCATCATCGGTATCGGGGGGGCCGGTGGCTGTCCATGCCATGTGCGGATAGCGGAGTTTCATCACCTTGGCGCGCACCACAATTAGTCTGGCCGGTAAAGCAGCCGCCCCATCGAGTGCCGCAACGCGCCGACTGTACGACACGCGCAGAGCCGGCCAGTATGAGCATCCGGTCAAGCCCAGCGCCATACTGATTGCCAAAACACATCGCAGCAAACCTGCCGCAAAGCGATGATTTATTCGGCTAACGGCTTTCAGTCCCATTACCACGCCTCCGCGCCAGGCAGACGACAAATAACGCTTCACCGCGATGCCCCATCCGTCATTGATTATCCCGATGTCACATGGTCAGCATTCATCATAAAGTATTGTCGGCAAGCATCCGGGAACATAATGGGCTATTATACTGCGTATATGGAAAACGTCCTGGTGATTGTTGGATGCACGGCTGCGGGCAAATCCGAATTGGCGGAATCGTTGGCCACACGGTGGGTCCATTCGGATGGTCAACCGGCTACAATCATGGCTGTTGATTCGATGCAGGTTTATCGCGGGATGGATATCGGTACGGCCAAACCATCGGCCGAGTCGCAAAAGCGCATACCTCATGCCATGATTGATGTTGCAGACCCATGGGAATCTTTTTCCGCGGCACGATTTGCGGCCATGGCGGAACCGATCATGCAGCGACATTGCGCAGAGAATCGTCCTCTGATTCTGGTTGCCGGTACGGTACTGTATCTGCGGGCGGTTCTGGAAGGTTTATTTGAAGGGCCGCCGGCCAATGCAGAAATTCGGCGCGCACTGGCCATACAGGCGGAAAAAAGCGGTTCAGCGGAGTTGCACCGGCAATTGACGCAGGTTGACCCCGTTGCGGCCCAGCGGATTCACCCCAATGATCTGCGACGAATTATCCGCGCTCTGGAAGTATTTCAAATGACCGGATGCGGCATCAGCACGCTGCAAAAGCAATGGCAGGCCGGTCGCCCGCGACTGAATTATCGCATCATCGGCATAGCTCGGGAAAAAAGCGATTTGAACCGGCGGATTAATCAGCGCGTAGGCCTGATGATGGATCATGGATTGTTGGCTGAAGTCCGCGCACTAAGAGATAATCCGAATGGACTATCCATGCAGGCGCGAGAAGCGGTGGGTTATAAACAGATATTTAATTATCTTTCCGGGTCCCTGCCGCTGGATGATGCGGTGGAGCAGATTAAAATTCAGACTCGTCATCTGGCAAAATTGCAACGCACATGGCTCAAGCGCTTTGACGGCGTAAGCTGGTTTAACGCCCAGGCCGGGCAGCCTGCCGCGGAACTTGTCGCGACGGCTTTCGAGGCACTGGCGCAACCGGCGGTTTCAAGCCGATCCATTTTTTCAGGAGACACACATGAAAATTCTGGCCATTGATGTTGGATCATCATCCATTAAAGCGGCTTTCTGCAAAAACGGGCACGTCAAGCATATTGAACATGTACCGGTAGCAACGGTTTTTCGCGGCACCGAAGTTGAAATACCGGCTGCGGGGTTGCTGAAAAGCCTGTGCAAAGCCATCCGCCAGATTACCGCTTCACACCACCATATCGATGCCGTGGCCATGGACAGCTTCTGTCCCGGGGTTGTGGCCATGGATAAGCACAAGACGCCTTTGTTTGGCTGCGTAACACATCAGGACCGGCGCAGTATTAAACAGGCCACGGAATTGGAACATCATATCGGCATCGATAAACATATCGGTCTGGTCGGTAATCGCCCTTTTCCAGGCGGAATCGGCACAACCACGCTGCTGTGGTTCAAGCAGAAGCAGCCGGCAATATTCCGGAAAATCGCCTATGTTGGTCAACCCACCACGCTGCTGATTGACTACCTGACGGGGCAGTGGGTTATTGATCCATCCCAAGCCGCTTTTCTGGGGTTATATGATTCGATCAAACTATCCGGATGGATTCCTGAGTTATGCCAATACGTGGGTCTGAAAGAATCCCAATTGCCGCGCATCCTTTTTGCCGACCAGGTCGCCGGGACCGTAACACGCGCGGCAGCGGACCAATTGGGCTTATTGGAGGGTTGTCCCGTGTTTGCATCGCTGGTGGATACCAGTGCTGCCATGCTGGCAACCGATTGTCGCCCCGGCCGGCTGGTGCACAGTGCGGGGTCAACCGATGTGCTGGCACTGTGTCTGGATAAACCGGCACCGGCAGGGGATATTCTCACGCGGCCATTGGGAACGGGGCACAAACTGCCGCGGCGCTGGCTGGCGGTAAGTACCATTGCGGCCGGCGGATCCACCATGCACTGGCTGAAAGATAATTTATTCGCCGATTACTCGAAAAAGAAGTTTCATAAACTCACGCAGCGCCTGGGACAGGAAATGCGTGGCCGAAAGCTCGGCGCACAATCTCCCGGGGACGTCAGCTTCGCACCCTATTTGGCCGGAGATCGAACAGCCATGGAAGAACGAACCGGTTCATTTGAACACCTGACCCTTGCCACCTCGCGCGAAGATATGCTGCGAGCGGCCCTGCGATCTCTGGCTCAAGCCAGCCGGCGACGCTTTGAAAGACTCGCTGAAATCACGGACATTGAGCCGGAGATATTCACCATGGGCGGTCAGACCGAGTTGGCCGATATTATGCATGGCCACTGGCCCGGCAAACACACCTTCACGCCACTTGAAAACGAGGCCATGACCGGGTTAAGCCGGCTGCCGGCGAATGAGAAAATCACCGGGCGTTAAGTTGTACTATTCTTGACATCACAATCCGTTGTGGGCAATAGATCGCAACAGCCCGACCAACTTCGGAATTTTTACCAATGCCCCGGGGCAGCACTGCACGAAATCAAATTCTGCCGGGGCGATCAGGGAGCTGTTGTTGCGGTCCTCCCATGGATATTCTGGGTTCGGGCCATACCTACCCGCCCGACTCGGTGCGAGGTTTTCAATCCAAGCGGCCAGTTGCAGCAAGGAGTCAATATAGTTCTTGAAGTCCTGCTTTCGTTTGAAGCCCATGTATTCTCGCACATGGGGATTCGCCTTGAGCAACTGCAGAGACCGCACGAGCGCGGCATGCGTAAACTTCGGTTGCCCTGCGTTCCCTGATCCCGAAAGCATTGCCTTTCCCAGCTTTTCGCCGGCCATCTGCAGGTAATGAAACCGGTGGCAATCCGGCAAGCTGGAACTCTTAAGATATTCAATAACATCCAGATCACTTTTGGCCTGCGCCAGAAAGGCTTCGGGCCAGGTCTTAATTGGCATTGCCGATCTCCTTGGCGTCCTTCCACGTCCCCCAGCCTTCCGGCAATTTGAGTTTGTTGAGTTCATCCGGCCGGATCATGGCAATCGCGGATGGGTACGGAAGCTTGGGTTTTTTCGAAGATCGGAAATAAAATGGGTGAACGCGATTGTCGTCGCTTTTAGGAATTTGTGTCGTAAGTTCCACCAGTCGCACCTCGGTTTCCGACGGAAACCAATACACATTGCTTATCGTCGGCTCCACCTCCCGATTGTCCTTGGCCAGATACCGAGCCTGTTTCTCAATTTCATCTACAGACATGTACAGTCTCCAAGGGGTAATCCATGTCACGCTCCGCTTGCAATATAGCGGTGCGTCGCGATCATTGCTTTATAGAGAGCCATTGCGGCAATGTCAAGCTGAAACTGGCCCTCATGGGTTCTCTGCTCCCGGCACAGAGTTGACTGCGTGAATCCGGATAGCACGGATGCGACGCATTAGTTTTCCGGACCATGAATTAAAACATCTACGACGTGAACGGTTTATGCATCCGGCGTTGTTGCCAAAAATCGGGGGCAGCGCTACACGAATTGATATTCCGCGCACAACGAGAGGATTTCCGGCTTGGTCGCAGGTGGCTGTGTTGAACTTCCTGGCGAGTTGATTCGTATGACTCCTGCACAGACGTTAATACCAATGCATAGTTCATTCCTACGATGCCAGCTTTTTTCAGCTTTCCTGCTGCACTCGGCGGCTTTTCATCGCGCCCTGCCACAGCGACTTCCCGTTGGCTCTAAACGCCGCAGCCCAAGACAACCTCGGCCAAATCGATAATTTTTTCAATTTCATGATCGGGTCGCACGCGGCGCTTTCGAAGGCCTTTGGTGCGAGCCGCCGGCTTCCATACCGTTGTCATTCCGGCGCGCCGCGCACCTTTAATATCCGCGCCCAGCGTATCGCCGACAAACACGGCATGTTCAGCGGCCACCCCCAATTGATCGAGGGCCACGCGAAAAATAACCGGATGCGGTTTGCGATAAATGGTATTGGACGAATAGACGCGCGTCGGGAAAAATTCCAGAAGTTTTTCCCTTTCGAGATGTCGATCCAGGCAATAATCCGGTGCACAGGTATTTGAAACAATGGCAAGCTTAAGCCCCTGTCGCCGAAATTCGCGCAGCATGGCGTGCGTGCCATGTTCGACTGTCGCGCGGCGCGCCACGGGATTGTACCAGCGCCACACCAAAGCCCGGACGTCGTCATCAGATACCGGAATTTCCAGCTTGGCCAGCACCCGGCAAATCACATCATTGACATTGAAATCCCGCCGCCGGATATTGGACCAGATATATTTTCTGCTGAACGCTCGAAAATGAACCCGTGTGTAGACTTCAAATTCAGGCAATGGAACGTCCAAAGTATGCAGATGGCGATATGTATCTTTGGCTCCAAGAACAAATAAAGCGCGATGATCCAGATGATCAAATTGCAGCAGCGTATCCGCTAAATCAAAGAGTATCGCCTTTATCATTGAGCCCTTCCGCGTAGCCAACGTCAGAATTATAAGCGAAGTGTAAAGCAATCGCATAGTCCACATTATTCTAATTGCGAATATACTCAAACATAAATATTCCAATATTCGCGTCCGAGAATTGCGGAAAAGCACTTTTTTTTTGTTTCCATACGGTACAAACCAAGATAAGATAGTAATGTTGTACGAAGGAGTGTGCGCTCCATGATCTGGTCGGATCCAAAAATTGAAGAGCTTGCCAGGCAAATGGCCTATACGCCTATTGCCAAGCGGCATCAACAATTGCAGGCCGCGCTTGGCCTGATGGGGCAGATTGATTCCACGGAAGATTATCCATGGGAATTTGTGCTCTTTCGTCTTACCGGCTACCGCTCGAAGGATTCCGCCGATCATATCATTTCCGGTAGAGCCCTGCTGGCGGATATTGCCTGCCTGGTGGAAAGCGTATCGGATTCATTGAATATCCCCGTGGCCCAAGCCGGGGATGAAGTGCTGTCTCTGGAGCAAATTACCCAGAAATTCAAGGTATCCAGCAAAACCATTCAGCGCTGGCGGCGCCGGGGCCTGGCTGCCATGCGATTTGTTTATCCTGATGGTGTCAAGCGTCTGGGGTTTCTGGCTGAGGATGTGGCACGTTTTTCCACACAATTTGCGGTACGGGTTGAAAAATCCGCCCGCTTTCGCCAACTCTCGGACGAGGAAAAAGCGGATATTATTCGCCGCGCCAGACGACTGGCCGTACATTGCCAATGCTGTTTGAAGCTGATCTCGCGTCGCATTGCCCGACATACCAAACGCAGCCCGGAAACCATCCGCTACGTTATCCGCCGCTGGGATGCCGAACATCCTGATCAGGCGGTATTTCCGGATACTCCCGGCCCATTGACGGATCAGGATAAGCGCATCATCGTTGACTGTTTTGACCGGGGCATATCAGTCGACTGCCTGGCGAAGCGTTATTGCCGCACAGCTTCAAGTATTTATCGCGTGGTGGGTCAGGACAAAGCGCAGAGAATTAAAAATCTGTCCATTCGCTTTGTCACCAATCCGCTGTTTGATCATCCCGATGCGGATCACATTATTCTCAAGGTATTGCCCGAAAAAGCCCGGCAGCAGCCCACGGACTCGCTGGGAGGCCTGGAGGTCAGAGAACAAATTGTTCTTCGCCAGCCCAATGATATTCCCGCGTATCTGTCGGATGTGTTCCGCCAGCCGCCGCTGCCGCACGCGGTTGTCATGGACGCTTTCCGACAAATGAATTATCTCAAAGCGAAAGCCGCCCGCCTTCAGGCCCGCATTGACATTACCACGGCCCGCACTGCGGAGCTTGAAGCTATTGAGTCTCTTCTGGAACACGCCGGCGTAATTCGCAACCAGATATTGCAGACCCACCTGCGGGTGGTTGTGCATGTGGCCAGAAAGCATCAGCATTCCCAGCATGATCTTTTTGAGCTTATTTCCGACGGCAATCTATGGATGTTGCGAGCCGTGGAGACATTTGACTTCTCGCGCGGCGTGAAGTTCAGCACCTACCTGACATATGTACTGATGAAGAATTTCGCCCGCAGAGCCGGTGATAACAGCACGCGCGTTGATGAACGGCTTGTGACAACCCAAAATGATCTGCTGGACGAACTCGGTGAATCGCAGGAGCAGAACATTCCCGACGCGGTGGACATGCTGCTGCTGCAGGGACGGCTTGTCGATGCGCTGATAAAACTTCCGCGCCGGGAACGGGATCTGCTGGCGGCGCATTATGGATTGGAAGCCGGTCAAGGCCCCATGAGCTTATCACAAATTGCCCAGCGCATGGGCATTACCAAAGCCCGCGTACGACAGTTGGAGGTTCGCGCGCTGGGCCGCTTGCGAATGATGCTCGAAGAACAGATTGACCGACAGGCGGCGGAAATTATCGGCCAGTCCGGCCAGACACAACAAGCCGATGCGCCGCATACGGCCTCGGATTCACTGACCGAACGGGATGCAATAAGCGTATAGCCCCCGCAGGTTCCCAAAATTGTGCCCCTTTTTACAATCGGTGTGCCTGATTCTCTTTCTAAAGCCAGGTGGAATTTCTGCCGGTGGCGGGCGGTCTCAAAGCAGGCCACCAGATATATCGTCGATACATGTTACGTTCGTCCCGTCTCGAATGGCGATCATCCTTTATATGCCCGCCGCGGTTGGTCTGTTTACCCAAAGCGCCGGAAATTCTCGGCGCCGGCCGGAAAGGCTTGCAAAACCCGGCTATCGAGTTCCAACTGCCACCGATTTCACATCGGCGGTTGTATCCGGAGGGATAAGAAGAGTAATGGATTCCGCCGTATTCTCCACCGCCATGGCCATTTCCATGGCCGTCAGCTTTGGTCCTGGATAGCACGTTACCGCCTGTATGCGATTCAGTGGCATATATGTCACAACATATCCGAGATTCTGCCGCGGGCCATGAACATGACCACCCGATGGGCCTTCATCGGAAACGAGAATCAGCTCGCTTTCGGTGCGCACCAGCATTGCAGCCGGAGAAATGAGACGATGAAATCCGCCGATAACCGCGGACCAGGCAACATAGGAAACAATCGTGCGCCCCGGCGGCGTGAATCTTTCAAGAGCACTCTGGAACTTCATGGCAAGCGAAGCGTGTGTTACTGGTCTGTTTTGAGCAGTCGCTTCGCCGCTGGGACCCGCTGCCGCAACGATCCGGTTTAGGGCATAAAATGCGGCTTCTCTGTAGATTTTTTCCATGACGGTGTTGAAGTAGATAACGTAAGCCGCCGAATTGCGGCCCGCGCCATGAATCGCCAGACGACCATCGAGCAGTAAAATGCTCAAATCCACTATCAGCGTCCGGTTAAAGGCGCTTCCGACCGCTGACACAGTTCCCGCAGTCGCGGCTTGGTCAGCGGATTGACCCGTGTTGATCGCCACGGCCCAATGCGTAGCAGTCAACGCCAGAAGCGAAGCCGGACGGTGGATGTCCATGGTTGTAAAATCGGGGCTGAAAATCAAAACGTCCGGATGTTCCGACATTCCTTCCTGCCTCCTGATGGCCTGAGCCATGGACGATGGTGCGTCATGTAATGTCTTAAGCGCTGTGGCGAATCGGCGGTCAATATTCGTCATGATTCCTCCATTTCTTTATGATGGGGCCTTGATTGCTGGATTGTCAGATGATTCAACACCTCGGTAAACTTTTGCAGTTGCCGCATCAACTGTGCGGCGGTTTCGTCCAGGCGTTGTTGCGCCTCTGAATTGAGTGCTCCGTAACGGCTCATCAATCTTGCCTGCAGATCAAAGACCACTTCGTCGGCTTCCACCAGGGCGGTTCGAAAAGCCCACATCGCGCTGATCTGCGGCGAAGGAATTGTGATTTTATTTTTCCGCAGCACATCGACCATGGCCGTTCGCAGTTCCTGAAGTTCTTGCCGCAGTACCTGAACCTGTTCGGGTGTCGCATCCGCGATAAAGCTCTGCAACGGTGACTTTGGATTGTTCGGCACAATCCGCCCAAGCGCTTCGGTCAGTAAATCATCGACATATTGACATGTTGTCAGTACTTTGCGCCGATGATTCTCGTTAAGATCAGACATATAGGGACTTTCTCACATTACAGCAATCGATTCACCACCAGCAGTACCAGCAGCATCAGAAATACCCATGCGGCATAGGCGTTGACCACGCCGGGCTTGTGAATCCTGGCCAGGAGTTTTGCCGCGTAATTAACGGCGGTTGTCAGCGGGCGAAGAAAAAAACCGATCCACGATATTCGGTTCCCCTGCTAAAAAGCCATCCACCCGAGCACAGCTCAACTGTGCCTCAGGAGTCATTGGCTTCCGGAACTGAAGCGGTTTCAAGGCGGACTTTACCACCTGCAATATATTCAACAATACCGCCGCCTTTTCCTCAGTCAAACACTCCGGTCAGCCTGTGAGGCATTGCTGGCGTACCAGTCCTCCCGTGTCAGCGGCAGGCCGGAGCGTCCCAAGCGGTCGGGCTTCACAAGCAGCGACTGGTATACATTGACCGCCCAGGTTGCAAAGTTGTATGCGGCACCGGCCATATACAATCTCCATACACGATAGGTAGGCTCATCCACAAATTGCAACGCATTGTTGTGCGATGCCTCCAATCGGCGCACCCAATGCCGCAGCGTCAGCGCATAGTGCTCGCGCAGGCTTTCCACATCACGGACATCAAAGCCCGCTTCTTCCGCGGCATTCGTTGCTGTCCCTATTGGTGCCAGCTCACCGTCGGGGAAAACGTATGTATTGGTAAAACTTGGCCCTTCCACCGCAAGGTCATTCGTGCGGCGTGCGATGGCGTGGTTGAGGAAAACGCCGCCGGGTTTCAGCAGTTCCAGGGCATGGGCGAAATATAGCTGATGATTCGCCTGGCCGACATGCTCGAACATGCCCACGCTTACCAACGCATCAAAAAGTTGGGACTGCTCCGGCTTTATCTCGCGATAATCACGCACGAGCACCTTGACGCGATCCGCGAGATTGGCTTCCAAAATACGCGCAGCAGCCCAGTCTGCCTGAGGCTGCGAAAGCGTAATTCCCGTAACCTCCACCCCGTAATGCCGCGCGGCGTGGATTGCCAGACCGCCCCAACCGCAGCCAATATCCAGCAAACGCTGCCCGGGACGCAGCCGCAACTTGCGACAAATGTAATCCAGCTTCTGCTGCTGCGCAGTGTCAATATTCTGATCCGGGGTATGAAAGTAGGCACAGGAATAGACCATATTGCGGTCCAGCCACAGGCGATAAAATTCGTTGGAGACGTTGTAGTGATATGCCACCGCCGCCCGATCACGGTCGATGGAATGCTGTTTTCCGTTTAAATGAGCCGGGCCGCGACGGGCCTGGGAGTGTTTCGGCGGATCAGGCATTCCCCTGAGCAACCTTGCAGCGCTCAACTTTTTTCGCCAGCCGGCGGTGGTTCTGGCCAGGCTGCTGCCGAGCGTAAATACACGTTCTACGTCGCCAACGATATCAAAGTCATCGAATAGATAGGCCTCGGCCAAAGCCAGTTCGGTTCCCTCACGGAACATGGCGTTCAGCGAGTACGGATGTTTCAGTTCCAGCACAACTTGCCGTGGGTTGTGATCGGGCCACATCGTCCCATCCCAGAGCCGCACACCCACATCGGAACAATCTGCCTGCCCAAGCAGAGCCTCTAAAAATGCAAGTGCCCCCCGTATCGCGGGGTCATCTGCCGGCAGCCCGGTTCGAAGGTCGCCCGACTTAGCCATATCCGAATATGCAGGTTTGGTCATGTCATTTCCCCTTCATCACAATAAGCGGCATTAGCGGAAAATGAAGTATCGCCACGCTTCAAATTGAAAGCTCAACTGGAATTGACGGCCATGACAATAAGCTCCAAGTCATTGTATCTTGTTCCAGCCGGGATGTTTGGGCATTTGCCGATAAAATCCCGGTACAACGCCACCGTTGTCCAGGAGTCATCAGCCTCATCAGAAAGGCAGTTCAGGTGGACCCCATCACCATCTAACCGTAATATACATCCGCAGGCGGCAAACTCAAAACCCTTATGCCGCAAGCAGTATAATCTTTCAGCCGGGGGCTGTGACCGCTTATACAACATGGATGCGATTGCTTGCGAACACCAAGAGAAAATGACCAATGAGTCGCGCTCAACGATCCCCGGCGCGCCGGGGGCAACGGGCAACGAGCAACCACCAATGATCAATGATCAACGGGCAAATTAGTTTTGGGTGCGGCGGGTATATGCGGTGCCGAGCTGGATTGGAGTATGGATTTGGCTGATGGTGCTGGTAACGGCAGCGTTTGAAAGCTCAGGATCGGTACCATAAGGACCTTGCAGAAGCGGTCACAGGTTCTCATGCGTGATACTGCAAACCGGGCGCAATTTACGGGAATCAGATTGTTAGAAAATTTCGGGGCTTTCCCGGGCAAAGAGCATTGGTTTGACGATCCGAGGCGTCGTCGGTTAATATTCGATAATAATAAAAGGGTGATGGAGTTCACCTGAACCGTTCCGGCATTACCGGAACTGATGACTCCTGGCGGAATGATTCCCCGGGAGATGTTGTTACCTCGGCGGATTGAATCCATCGAGGTTTTTGTGTTTCTGGAATGGATAACGGGATTGACGGCGTGAAAAAAGCGGTTTTGATATGGCTGTCCATCGGCGTATTCGGCTTTTTTGGCGCTATGGCGCGGTATGGCGTAGCGCGGCTGTTTGGCCGCTTTTCGGCACTGTTTCCGTTCGGGACATTTTTTATCAATATCACCGGATGCTTCTTCCTCGGTTGGTTTCTCACCTGGGCACAACCGAGATTAAATATTCCAGATCCGATCCGATTGGGAATTGCCGTGGGCTTTGTCGGCGCTTACACGACCTTTTCAACATATATGTTTGAATCGGATCGGATGTTAACTGAAGGACAACTGGTTCGCTCACTGATTTACATGATCGGCAGCGTGGTCATTGGACTTCTGGCGGTGCGGATCGGGGTTATACTTGGACAGGCGATGAGCTGAAATATGGACGTATCCCATGAACCGTTTCGCGGCGAGAAGACCCTGCTGCGACTGTATATGCGCAGTGCGGAGAGCCATCATCTGGCACCGGCTTATCAGCGGATTGTTGAACAGGCTTCCAAGTGCGGACTCGCGGGTGTTACTGTTTTACGTGGCATCATGGGCTTTGGCTCCCGCGGCGTGATCAGACATTCAGAATTGAAACTTGTGGGCGATTCGCCGGTTATTGTGGAAGCGGTGGATGAAGGAAATACACTTCTCGCGTTTCTTGAGCACATTACAAAAATGAATATCCATTGCGGCCTGGCGACGCTCGAACGCGCCGGCGTGATCATGTGCCGCGCCGCCAATGTTGCGCACCGCCCACGAACGCAACTTCCCGGGCCTGTCCAGCCATTGAGCACTTTGCCCGATATTCAAGGGGTATTGAACATGCATACTGA
>JAJZJL010000140.1 GCA_021810145.1 Planctomycetota bacterium
CCGGATCGGTTGGCGGAAAAGTCATTAATCCCTGGAGCATGAAGCATATTGAGCAACCGAAAAATCCCGCACACGCCGCCTACATGGCCACAGAAGCCGCGACGGCCGGCTGGCATAAAACAACACCCACCGATGCCTTGAGCGCCTCGCAGATACACCGTCCCAATTCCAGCGCCCTGTTCCGCACCACCTTGCACATTTCCGCACAGGACATGGCCGCCGGCAAAACCGCTTTACACTTCAGCCGCATTGATGACGATGGCTGGATTTTCGTTAATGGAAAACTCCTGGGAACCACCAATAGCTGGGATCGTGCCTGGACGTTTAACGCCGACAAATTGCTGCATACGGGGAAAAATACCCTTGCCGTGCTGGTAAAGAATAATGGCGGAACCGGCGGCCTTGGCGGCGTTAAACTCATTTCCGCATCGGCATCGTCCGCGTTGTCCACAATGGTTGGAGCATTGGAATTTGCGCCGCAGCCAACCGGTCTGGAATCAGGATGGCATAAGCCTGATTTTGATGATTCCGCCTGGACACAGCATGCATTGACCGGAACGGCATCCAGCGATGCCAAAGCCGAATTGCTTTCCTGGCATCGGCTGGAATTTACATTACCGCATGTCGATGCGGATATCTTCCTGACATGGTGTCTGAAAATCCAGGCCACCGGAACCGGATTTATCTACCTTAACGGCCACGAATATGGCCGCTTCTGGCAAGGCGGCGGACAAAGAGAATATTATCTTCCGGAATGCTGGCTCAACACCTCACTTAGCGCAAAGAATGTGATCGCGTTGTGTCTGCGGGCCGTTGATAAGCCCGCTCATATTTTGTCAGCATCGGTCGAACCCTACGTGGTCTACGCGGAATACCGGTCCCGGAAGACCTGAGCGGTCGCTCGGGATATCAGCAGAATTGTCCGGCAAGCGTTGAAGACGGCATGCTCCATCAGGGCAAAATCAGCATGGCGTCGCCGAAACTGTAAAAGCGATAATGCCGCATGATGGCATGCCGATAAATTTCCTTGAGTCTGGTTAGACCGGTCAGCGCTCCAACCAGCGCCAGAAGCGTGCTGCGCGGCAGATGAAAATTGGTAATCAGCGCATCGGTGAGCTGAAAATCGTAGCCGGGTTGGATCAGCAGCCGCGTTGCGCCGGATAAATCTTCCGCCGGTCTGGACACATCGAGAATAGCAGAAGCCATGGTTTCCAGCGTGCGAACGGTAGTGGTACCCACCAGCACCATCCGGCCCTGCGCCGCTTTGTGCCGGCGGATACTTTCCACGGTGACACGCGGAACCATAAACGATTCCTGGTGCATGGGGTGCCGGTCCAGCGTTTTTGCTTCCACGGGAAGAAATGTTCCCAGGCCAACATGCAATGTGACAAATGCGCGGGCAATCCGCCGTTGCTCCAGAGCCGCAAATACCTCGGGCGTGAAGTGCAGACCGGCGGTTGGAGCCGCCAGAGCGCCGGCCGCACGGGCATAAATGGTCTGATAGTCTTCGGCATCATGCGATGTGCCGTCACGCGATTCAACCTCGCCGCCGGCGTGCGGCAGAATGCGTTTGGAATCCCGCTCCGGCGGCTGCCTGGATTGATCCCGCGCTTTTTCGATATAAGGCGGCAGAGGCACATGACCAATTCTCGCGAGAACCTCATGCGCGGGACGCGTGTCGCTGACTTCCGCAATCCATTGTCCCTTTTCAGATTCCCGTTCCAGCAAGGTCAACTCGATGCGGGCATCCGGACTTTCCGCCATTGCGGCAAGACGAAGGCCCGGCGCGGCGCGGCCGCGGGTGCGCAGCATCACCCGCCATTTGCCCGGTGAAAGCTCATCAATAAACAGCCCGGTGATTTTGCCGCCGGATTCTTTGCGCAGCGTGAGCTTGGCCGGCAGCACACGCGTATCATTGGCAACCAGCAGGTCTTTCGGTGAAAGCAGTGCCGGCAAGTCGGAAAAGAAACAATCCTCAATGCAGTCCGCACCGCGGCGATAGACCAGCAGGCGGCTGCGATCGCGCGGATGCACAGGGTTACGCGCAATTAGTTCCGGCGGCAGTTCATAATCAAGTTCGTCGGTATATAACATCAATCACAACCGGGAATCATTGGCGGCATTAACGCGGCTGAGCCGCCGCTTGCGCAACATGCGGGTTCTGGCCCAGCGGCCGGAAAAGAATGGTGCACGCTTGGGGGTATCGTCGTTAAGTTCACAATCCAATGGCAGATTCAGAACCGTATCAACGATGGTCTGAGCCGCTTCCGGGTGCGCCAGCAGCCGTGTATTTTCTCTCATGCGTGCCAGACGCTGCGGATCGTCAATGAGTTTTTGTATTTTCCACGCCAGCGTTGGAAGATTGTTGCTGCGAATGGCAACGCCCAATTCCAGAAGATGAGCCGAGTTGCGTTCCTCCTGACCGGGTATGGGATTGACAATGCACAAAGGCAGATTTCTGGCCATCGCCTCGCTGGTGGTTAAGCCGCCGGGCTTGCCCAGCAGCATGTCCGCGGTCGCCATATATTCGTCCATCAGCGTGGTAAAACCAACGGGAACCACACGGGCGGAGGAATTGCGATTCTGCCGGGCGGCAATCTGATCCAGATGCTGTTTTAACTCTTCACTGCGCCCGGCGATGACAACCAATTGCACCGGCCGTTTGATTTTCAGCAGTTCGGTCAACAGCGCCTCCACCGGACCGACACCGTAACCGCCGGCGGAAACAAGAATGGTAAACAGATCATCCGCCAGGCCAAGCTTGCGGCATACTTCCGCGCGGGATTTGTTTTCCATGAACACCGGATCAATCGGAATGCCGGACATGGTTATCCGGGCCGGGTCGATACCCAGTTGCACAAGAAATTCGCGGGTTTCATCGAGCAGAATAAAATATTGCTGATACGTGCGATTCAGCCACATCGCGTGGCAGTCATAATCGGTAACCACAATGGCCGGTTTAACCGGGATTTTACCCTTTTCATACAGCCAGCCCAGAAGACTCGCGGGTGTAAAATGGGTGCAGATAATATGATCCGGCTCAAACGCCATGGCCGCCTTGAGAAACGGCCCGGCGTTGAATTTTTCAAAGGCCATGCGCATTTTTTCATTTCGCCACGGTGTATCAAACGTATCGTAAATCCAGCCCAGCATGCGCGGCGCTTTGTTGATCAAATCAAGATATACCTGCGAATAAATATGTCGAAACAGCCGGGTGGTATATTTCAGCATATCCCAATGCTGCACCTCCCCCACGCCCGGATGCTTTTGACATATCTGCAACACCGCATCGGCGGCACGCACATGTCCGGTACCGGCGGACGCGGAAAGAATCA
This sequence comes from Planctomycetota bacterium, assembly GCA_021810145.1. Lineage (GTDB taxonomy): Bacteria > Planctomycetota > Phycisphaerae > WQYP01 > WQYP01 > JAMDCX01. Next base: position 3,336 of record JAJZJL010000140.1, read on the forward strand.
GCACCTTACGTTTTTTATCGGTCTTTTCGGACATAACTTCCTTCTCATAACACCTTTTTTACAACGCCAGAATCGCGTTGATCTTGGCGGCGCAAATAAAATCATTTTCCGATATTCCGCCGATGGCGTGTGTGTAATACCGTATCACGCAGCGGCTGTATGTGATTTCCATATCCGGATGATGATTCTCCATATTCGCCAGCCACGCGACCGTATTGACAAACGCCATGGTCTGGTAGAAGTTCATAAATTCAAACGTGCGAACCAGCGAACCGTTGCGAAATTCCCAATCGGGAAGTGATTTCAGAAGCTTGTTAATCTGCTTTTCCGAGTACGGTTTAACCCCACCTTCGCAGGCCTTGCACTTGCGGCGGGTGAAATTCACGGGTCTGGTCTTTTTTGCCATGTTCACATTCCTTTTTTTTCCACCAGTATTATAACCAACGATCAAGTTTGCGGTCGATTGCAGTGCGATCAGCCATGGAAATAACGCCGTTGCCGGCAGCACCCACGGCTTGTGCTGCGGTAAAGCGGGTCTTTTCTTTGGCACATTACACCGCGCGGAAATCAGCAGCGCCGGGATTTTGAGCCGGTAGAGCTATTGAAACAGGTCTCCCTGCGCAGTGGAAACCGGTTTGTACGGCTCCATGCAGGCCGGAGAATCATTTTCCACCCGGTTAACCGAACTGTTAACGCGGTACGAAATCATACGATCTGCCGGAAATGGCCGAAAAAATGCGCGGGTTTCGGGAGCCTCCGGCGGAGCATCAATATATGCCATGGCATCCGACGGCTGGAGAATCACCGGCATACGCAAGTGAATGCGTTTGACCAGAGCATTGGCCGCGGTGGTAAGAACAACAAACCTCGCGGAATTGCCGGAGCCTTCATACACCCCCGCCAGGCAAAATGGCGCACCGGAATCCAGTTGAAATAGAAATGGCTCGGAGGCGGATGATGTCTTCCGCCATTCATAAAATCCGTCGGCTGGAATCACGCAGCGCCGCTGCCGGAAAGATTCCGAAAAACTGGGCGTTTCGAGCACCTTTTCCGACCGCGCATTAATCAGCAGATCACCCCTCGCCGGGCCCCATGTTTTACTAAATCCCCAGCGTGCCAATCGGCCGACATAGCCGGCCTGCCGGCAGATCATCAGCGCCTGCTGGCCCGGGGCTATGTTGTAGCGCTGCGAAACCTCCGGTACCTCGCGCAGCCAGGGCATGGCATTGAAAGCCGCCACAGGATTAGCCAGTGTAAACCTTCCGCACATTGCCTGTACCTATACCGCAGTCACATCAACCGAAACATGCACCGCATGGTTACCTCCGCCGAGAATCACCCCGCGCAGGGGAGACACATCGGAAAAATCGCGCCCATACGCGATGGTAATATGCCGATCACCGGGAGTCATATTATTCGTTGGATCAAAATCCAGCCAGCCCGATTCAGGCACATAAACGCTCAACCACGCATGAGACGCGTCAACACCGACCATGCGCGGTCTGCCGGGCGGAGCATCGGTAAGCAGGTAACCCGATACATAGCGAGCCGCCAGGCCCATGGATCGCAGGCACGCGATTCCCAGATGAGCGAAATCCTGACATACTCCCCGGCGATCCCGAAACACTTCCGCCACACTTGTGGCCACGGTGGTGGCGCAAGTGTCAAATTTAAATTCCTGATGTATCCGCCGCATCAGATCCTCCACTGCTTCAATAGCCGGACGACCAGCGGTAAAAGATGCGGCGGCATACTGCGCCGCTTCCGCGGTTTGCGCAATTTTGACGGATTCAAAAGTGAATTGTATAACCCCCGCGAAATCTGGAGTGGACATATTCCGTAAGTTGTCCCGGGCCTGTTCCCAGGGCTGATTGGAAAACAACATCCCGGTTGCAGGTGCCAATATCTCAACTTCTCCCCGGGAGGTCACCAGCAGTTCCCGGTGCGGCTCCTGTATACTGAAAAACGTCTGACGATTGCCGAAATAATCAAAACGATCGGTGCGCATGGCGGTGGGGAAAATATCCAAATCCGCACTGCTCCACACGTGGCGAGCGGCTTCCCGCGGCAAGAGATGGGCAATGTGATGGCAAATGGTCACCGGTTGCTCATAGCGATAGCGCGTAACGTGTTTAATCCTGTAAACCGGCATGACTACCCCCCCGCACGCGGTGTATGAATTCCAAGCGGCTGGGAATCTATGCCCGGTGCCACCGCGCCGGCCGGTTGGAACCCCAATTGCCGCGATTCGGTAATATGCACCAGATATTCCCGGCTGATAACATCCGAGAGCATACGCAGTTCATCAATCCATATTGCCAGCAGCCGGCCAAGATGCTCGCGCCGGTTCCGCCGATCATTGGTTTCAATGCCTCCCAGTGCGGTAAAGTCCGCAAGGCGCATATCGGTAAGCAATCGCAGAACGATACGCTCCGGAGCCGAAAGCCCCGCGGCACCGCCATTGGCAACCAGCAACGCAAGATGCTCCTGCAGGCGCACCAGTTGAAAGGCGGCGGAACGCGGATTGCTCTCATCGGCCAAAAGCATATCCAGAACGGGCGGAATCTGCAGGTTGGTTGTATAACGGCGGCGATAAGTGATGATGGAATCGGCAATTTCCAGAACCGATTCCAACAAGGGTCCTTCACGGTCCACCACCGGCACGAGGGTTTCGGCAAGCAGCGTCAGCGTGCCGATGGCGCGCTCAATGCGGCGGCCTATATCCAAAAATCTCCATGCATAGCCGCGCGTCATTGATTCCATGGCCAGACCGTCAAACGCGGCGAACGTGATGATCAGCCGATCCAGCGCCGGCAGAAGATCCAAAAGCGCCGGATCGGTCTTGTCCGCCCCGGGGAAGTCTTCGTCGAGACGGTTGATAATGCGCCATATATCCAGCGACATGCGATCACGCACCAGCGCGGCGATTCGATAAATGGATTGAAGCGTCGCGGGAAAGCCATTGGCATGCGGATTGCGCAGAAGAATTTCAACGAGTTTTACCTCCGCGGAAACCGGTTGTCCCTCGGGCGCAACATACATGGTCTGCTTGGCAAGCGCGGAAAAAAGCGTCGGCAACTCCGCGGTGGAATCGAAATTCTGATCCATCAATCGAATGACAATACCGCGGGCCAGCCGGGCATTGGCCTGTGCCCGCTCTTCATACCGCCCCAGCCAGAATAAATTGTCCGCCACACGGCTGGGAAGATCGCCGCCGGCGCGGGAAATTGGCACCGGCTGACCGGCTGGTTGAAGAAAACTGAAGGCATCGACGGGGCCGTCGGAAAGTATCCAGGCATCCTTAGAGCCACCGCCCCGCTGCATCGAGACAATCATGGAATCCGCCGATCCGGAGAATCGTGCCAGGGCACCGGGCATCACGCTGTAGCCATCATCCCCGCAAGTGGCGTGGAGGCGCAAAACCAGATGACGCGGCTCAACATGGTCCCCCATGAGCACCGGCGCGGTGGAGAGTTCAACATAGTGCTCGCCGACAAAATTGCATGGCGCGGCCAAAATGCCGGCGCGCAGGGATTCAAGCGCTTCATGACTTAAGTTGCGGGCAAATACGGGCTTATCCCGGCCCCCCAGAAATGCCGGCTTGATTACCATACGGGAGAGGTTATCCAGAACATATTGGCGGGCTTGCATATTCCCGCACCAGAACGAATGGACCGATGAAAGCATTAAATCCTCATCCAGCAGCCGACGACACAAAGCGGGAAGAAACATCATCAGGGCAGGGATTTCCGCAAGCCCGGACCCCAGCGCGTTGGCGACCGCAACGTTGCCTGAATAAACCGCCTGAACCAGGCCGGGAATTCCCAGCGCGGAATCCGCCCGCAGTTCCAGTGGATCGCAGAAATCGTCATCCTGCCGGCGAAGTATGACATCCACGCGCTGCAAGCCGCCGAGCATTTTCAGATAGACATAATTATCCCGCACAATCAGATCCGCGCCTTCCACAAGGGTGTAGCCCAGGTAGCGGGCCAGATAGGCGTGTTCAAAGTAGGTTTCGTTGTACGGCCCCGGCGTCAGCAGGACGATGCGTGGATTTTCCCGGTTTGACAGCGATTTCAACGTTTCACGAAAGCGACGGAAAAATGTCGCCAGACGACTGACTCGGCAGTCACGAAATACATCCGGAAGCGCCCGGGATATAACCATCCGGTTTTCCAAAGTATATCCCGTGCCGGAGGGAGCCTGCGTACGATCCATCAATACCACAAAGCGCCCATCCGGCCCCCGCCCCACATCGGCCGCATAGCTGTGCAACCGCCGCAAACCCGGAACAGCCACCCCATGCAGCGGCCGCAGAAATAATCCGTGGCCAAACACCAGTTCCGCAGGAATTATTTTTTCCGCCAGCATACGCTGCGGGCCGTAGAGATCGGCAAGAATTGCGTCCAGCAGGCGCGCCCGCTGCGCAACGCCGGCCTGCAGATCTGCCCATTCCGCCGCGGAAAAAAGCACCGGAAGTGAATCGAGATGCCACGGGCGATCCATACCCGCGGGATCGCCATAAACGTTGTAGGTCACGCCGTTATCATGAATCAACTGCCGGGCTGTTTCCCAGCGGTGATGGAGTTTGGCGGGTCCCAGATCATCCAGCAGATTGAGAAACATCTGCCAGTGAGGTCGCAGCGCACCTTGGGAATCCATCATTTCATCATAGATGCCCGGCACCGGCGCATAGGAAGAATACAAATGCGCATCGGGCACGTTTATGGGGGAAGATTGCTGTTGCGGTTCCAGTATCATACGCCTTTCAGATTCACGCTTCAGGGCCGCTTCGGGTAACTCCTGATCAGTTACGTACACCGCCGCAGGTCCAATGTCAATGGGAATTCCAGTGACGGCTCAATGTTACGCGGACGAATAATCCCCGGCGTATGGCCGAACTTGACGAAACGGGCCATTCGGCGCGATTCCGCTTCAAAGGCGTTGACCGGGAATTGATCAAAGGATCGCCCGCCCGGATGCGCCACATGATAAGCGCACCCCGCGACCGCCTGATGATTCCAGGTATCAACCACATCAAAGACCAGAGGCGTATGCACGCCGATGGTGGGATGCAGACATGATGGCGGTTGCCACGCCCGATACCGGACGGCGGAGACGAATTCCCCGTTGCGCCCGGTTGCATGCAAAGGCAGCAATATACCGTTGACGGCAATGCCATGCCGCGTGTTGACCAATCCGCTCGCCTTGATCTGCAGGCGTTCCACGGAAGAATCCACAAATCGTACCGTGCCGCCCCCCGCCGGCTCTTCACCGAGGACATTCCATGGTTCAATGGCCTGGCGAAATTCCAGTTTCATCCCGCCCGCCGCCGCCGACTCAATTTCCCCCAGCAGTGGAAAGCGAAATTCAAAATGCGGCGCGAACCAGTCAGGTTGAAACTCCAGTCCGGTGCCGGCGACATCACGCAGAACATCGTTGAAATCATCGGCAACGTAATGCGGCAGCATGAATCGGTCATGTAATTCTGTGCCCCAGCGCACCAGCGGCGTTTCATAAGGCTTTTCCCAGAATCTTGCGATCAACGCGCGCAGCAGCAATTGCTGGGTAAGCGACATGCGCGCATGGGGCGGCATTTCAAAACCGCGAAATTCAACCAGCCCCAGGCGTCCGCTGGAAGAATCCGGCGAATAGAGTTTGTCGATGCAGAATTCGGCGCGATGGGTGTTGCCCGTTAAATCTATCAGCAGATTTCTGAACACCCGATCCACCAGCCACGGCGGTGCCGTAACACCCTGCTGACGTTGAATTTCCTTCAGCGCAATATCCAGTTCATAAATCATCTCCGGACGACCTTCATCCGCCCGGGGAGCCTGACTGGTCGGGCCTATAAACAGGCCGGAAAACAGATAAGACAAACACGGATGATTATGCCAGAACGCGACCATGCTCTTAAGTAAATCCGGGCGCCGTAAAAATGGCGAATCGCCGGGCGTTTCACCGCCGACAACGATATGGTTTCCCCCGCCGGTGCCGGAATGCCGCCCGTCAAGCATAAATTTTTCTGTTCCCAGCCTGCAATAGTGCGCATCTTCATATAGACCGGTTGTTACGCTCACCGCCTGATCCCATGTCCGCACGGGCTGAACATTGACTTCAATGACCCCCGGATCGGGCGTTACCTTCAGGTGTTCGACGCGGGGATCATGCGGAGGCGTATAACCTTCAATAACCAGCGGCGTGTGCAATTCCGCGGCGGTTTCCTCAATCCGGGCGATCAAATCAAGATAGTCTTCGATATAACGCATGGGCGGCATGAAAACATGAAGCGTGCCATTGCGAGTCTCCGCACATATCGCGGTGCGCACCACACCGGGGGCCGGTTGCCCCATTTCCGGCTTTCCGGATGGGTTGTCCCGCATACGCCTGCGATACGCTTCCAGAGCCGGACCGATGCCGTCTTCCGCACTTTTCCATTGCTGCTCACGGAAATATTCCATTCCCACGGGTTCTGGCTGTCCCACGCGATACCGCTGCGAGCCGTGGACATCGGGCAGTTCAGACAGCGGTTCCATCGGATCGCGCGGATAGATATGTGGATATTCGCTTTGAGTCACCCAGGGCAATGAATCCAGCGGCAGCCTCAGTCCCATGGGCGAATCGCCGGGAATCAGATACAGCCGCTCGGGCCGCAGAAACCAGGCACCGGTTTGCCATATCCCCTCACCCGGAGCACCGATCGGCCGCAGCGGCAGCGCGTAACCGATGACCCGGTCCAGACCCTGCTCAAAAATTCTGGCCATCCGCAGACGATCTTCGGGGTTCTTAAGATTGTTTTCCAGCGGATCAACATTCACCGGCAGTCGCCGCTCTTTCCAGAGGTAATACCAGATATCCTCAAAGCCGGGCAACGCATGAGAAAAAGAAACATCGCCGCGCAGCCGCTCGGTCAAGTGATTCAGGAAGCTCCGTGCCGTCTGGTCCGTATGCTGATAATTGTGACCATCATCGGCAATGAGTTCCGGATTATTCCAGATGGGGCGGCCATCTTTCCGCCAGTAACACGATAACGCCCAGCGCGGCAGAGATTCCCCGGGATACCATTTGCCTGTGCCATAGTGCAGCAGGCCGCCGTGCGCGAATCGTCCATGCAGGCGCTTGATCAATTGGCCCGCAAGTTGGCGCTTCTGGGCTCCCTGCGCGGTGGTGTTCCATTCCGGCGCATCGACATTATCCACAGACACAAATGTCGGCTCTCCGCCCATGCTCAGGCGAACATCCTGCCGTTTGAGCACGGCATCGACCGTGTGTCCCATTGCTTCAATACTTTTCCATTGTTCTTCGGTATACGGTTTGGTAACGCGCGGATCCTCGCGCACGCGGCGCACGGACATGGTGAACTCAAATTCCGCCTCGCACTGATCAACGGCACCGGTGATTGGCGCCGCGGAAGACGGTTCGGCCGTGCACGCCAGCGGAATATGCCCTTCTCCGGTAAACAATCCGCTGGTGGGATCCAGACCGACCCATCCGGCACCGGGTAAAAATACCTCAACCCAGGCATGCAGATCCGTAAAATCATGTTCCGGTCCGGGCGGGCCATCCAGGGATTTCACGTCCGCCGTCAATTGAATCAGATACCCCGATACAAAGCGCGCCGCCAGACCGCAGTGCCTGAACACGTTTACCAGCAGCCAGGCGAAATCCCGGCAGGAACCGGTGCGGCACGTCAACGTTTCTTCCACGCTTTGCACGCCAGGTTCCATGCGGATGACATATTTCAGAAGACGGTTCATGGCGGTATTGATTTCCACGAGAAAATCGGCCGTGCGCATCTTTTTTCGCCGGCATGACGCCATGAATTTCGCTAACCGCGGGCCAGCCGGGGCACATTCAAGATAAGCAGCCAGTTCACGTTTGAGCAAGGGATCATAAATAAAGGGAAAATTCTCCGCCTCCGGCTCAAGAAAAAAATCGAAGGGATTAATGACGGTCATTTCCGCAACCAGATCCACCTCCACGCGGAATTCCCGGGTGAGT
>JAJZJL010000016.1 GCA_021810145.1 Planctomycetota bacterium
ACATACCTCCGTTTCCTCCTTGTAAATAACCGTAAATAAAAAGGATCAGAGAGGAGTGTTTTTCTTACAAAGAGGTACAGGAGGTGGGGGAGAAAGTTCAGAGCGATTGTCAAATGTTGTGGGCTGCCTGAGTCAGGCGGCTGATTTTTTGACTCCATTTTCGAATTTGGTTCCTGCCAATACATCTGGAATTCATTCCGAGCCATTAAGTCTCTGAAAGCCCCTTTTGGCACGCCGTCGCGGCGCGGATATGGGGGGTGAGGCGTCAACGAGTCCCGGCGCGCCGGGAAACAACGAACAACGAACAACGAGCAACGAGCCCCGGCACATGGGACAGGTACTGAATCTACTGACCAGCCACTGTAATCGTGCCTTCGTGGCGACAAACCTTTTTATTCACAAAGAGGCCGAAAGAAATTACCAACCGCAAAGAATTGGTTAGGTAATCAAATGCTCTTCGTGTCTTCGGGACTTTGTGGTGAAAAACGTTTTGTGTTCACAAGGAGGGAGCAGAGGTGGGGGGAGGGTGTTACGGAACAGCGAGTACTGAATGGCACATGTCCCGGCACATCGGGATGGAACCTGGAACCCGGAACCTGGAAGAGCCGGGAAAGGATTACTAACCACAAAAGAAGCAAAAGAACGCAAAGAAGTGGTCAGGTAATTAAATGCTCTTCGTGTCTTCGGGACTTTGTGGTGGAAAACGTTTTTTGTTCACAAGGAGGGAGCAGAGGGCGACTCGGCGAGCAACGACCAACGAGTAACGAGCAACGAGCAGTTATTCCCGGCACGCGGGGACAGGTACTGAAAATACTGTCCAATACTGCACCTACTGACCAGCCACTGTAATCGTGCCTTCGTGGCGACAAACCCCTATTGCAAGATGCTAAATGCCCAGTGCTCAATGCACCCAAGCTGATTAATCCCGGCAATCTGTGGACAAGGACTTCTTCGTGGCATTAGGCCTTGGGGCTGGAAGGCCTTTTTGTTTTACAAGGGGAAGCCGAGGGCGACTCGGCGAGCAACGACCAACGAGTAACGAGCAACGAGCAGTTATTCCCGGCACATGGGACAGGTACTGAATCTACTGACCCATACTGCTAATACTGACTAATACTGTAAACACCAATCATTTACTGTTATCGTTTCTTTGTGTCTTTGTGCCGTTGTGGTGAAAAACGTTTTTATTCACAAGGAGGAAACCGAGGTGGCCGGAGGATCCCAAGCAACGATTATTGCTGGCGCGCCGGGATATGTTCTGAATATACTGACCCATACTGCTAATACTGACTAATACTGTAAACACCGATCATGTACTGTTATCGTGTCTTTGTGTCTTTGTGTCGTTGTGGTGAAAATTTTCGCGCCGCCCATGATCTTAAACCTCCACCGACCTCCTCCGCCTCTTTGTGAACACCGGGTTCCTTTGGGCCGTTGGCTGCCGTTGGCGATACCGTGCGGCAAAAGTTCTTCCGCATGATGCGTTTTGCTCTGATTTTGATATGATTTACCCATTGCCCGCGATTCGGGCATGATTTGTGGTTGCTGGCCGCGAATCCGGTATGAAGATGGAATGATCACTTGTGAAGAAAATTTATCTTGAAACTTTCGGCTGTCAGATGAATGTGCTGGACAGTGAGCTTGTGGAGGGGCAGCTTCGGGCAATGGGCTATGACTTTGTCACGCAAGCTCAGGATGCCAATGTGGTACTCTACAATACCTGTTCCGTGCGTGAAAAATCGGAACAAAAAGTGCTTTCCCGCCTTGGGCGGCTGAAAGTCCGCAAGCAGAGTGAACCGGAACTGGTGATTGGCGTTATCGGATGCATGGCGGAACGCGACGGCATCGGAATGCTGAAGCGCCTGCCGCAGGTGGATCTGCTTTGCGGGCCGGGGGAATTGGATAAATTGCCCGGTCTGCTGGAAAACGTGCTGGCTACGCACCGGCAGCAGGCGGCATTGGCGGGTGACACCGCCCGCCGGTCCGGCACTTTGGCCTCAGCCGGTGAGGATCATCTGGAACTGCTGGATTTATCGCGCAGCTTTTCGCCGGAGAAAAATAAATATCAGGCCTATATCCGCGTGGTGCGGGGGTGCAACAAATTCTGCACGTATTGCGTGGTGCCCTACACGCGCGGACCGGAAGTGAGCCGGTCTCCGCAAGCCATTATCGATGAGGCGCGGCGGCTTGTGGATGCCGGCGCGCGGGAAATTACGCTGCTGGGGCAAACGGTGAACCATTATATCTATGATGATGCTGCCGCTTCCGGCCCCGGCGGCCCCATGCCGCGCCGCACGACATTTGCCCAGCTCCTGCAGCGTGTGCACGATGAGTTGCCGCAGTTGCCGCGTTTGCGTTTTATCACCAGCTTCCCGGCGGATTTTGGCGATGACATTCTGCAAACAATGGCCCAATGCAAAAGAATATGCCCGTATCTGCACATTCCGGCACAAAGCGGCTCCAACCGCATACTTAAATTGATGAATCGCGGCTACACCGTGGAAAGTTATCTCGAATTGCTGCAGCGTGCCAGAAGTTACATGCCGGGAATTGCCATTGTCGGTGATTTTATTGTCGGCTTCCCAACGGAGACCGATGCGGATTATCAGGCTACGCGGGAGCTGGCCGCCAGGGCGAGATATAAAAATTCGTTTATCTTTAAATATTCACCCCGGCCTGGAACCGTGGCCATCCGGCGGCATGAAGATGATGTCCCGGAGGAAGTGAAGCGGGCGCGGCATCAGGATTTGCTGGCGGTGCAGAACGAGATTTGCGAACAGTTAAACCGGGAACTTATCCATTCCACGGTAGATGTGCTGTGTGAAGGTCCCAGTGGGTGGGATCAACCGGCGGAATCGGTGATTGCCGGTGCGGCAACGGGTTCCTCCAAGGCGCATGCACACGAACCCGCGCGTGTGGAGCTGGGAGCGCGTCTGGCTGGTGCCATGCGAAATGCCCAACCGCAACGATCCGATAATCAATCGGCCGCAATGCCCGAAGGCCATATTCAGTTGACCGGTCGGACCACGGCAGATCAGATTGTGGTTTTTGACGGCCCGCCGAACCTGGAAGGCCAGATTGTTCCGGTGAATGTGCGCGTGGTGCATGGCCTGACGATATTCGGCAGGCTCGCGACCAGCGGTTCTGCGCGGCAATCGGAGCTTGTCGGCGCAATGTGAAATTATGGGACGGCGGAACGCTGAAATTTATTTCAGTTTTTGCTTGCCAAACACCGATACGACTTTGTACATTATCTGATAGTTGATTCTACGTCTTACGCATCTGAATCAACGTGTTGAGAAGAACATTGGGTCTGGAAGGGTATTGAAGGGAGCGTCGCTTATGGCAAGTGAACTTGATTTGCATTTGTATCTTGATGAGATACGCAAGTTTCCGCTGTTAACCGCGGAGCAGGAACGGGCGCTGGCGCGGCAAATTCGGGAACACGGTGATCCCATTTCCCGGCAGGAAATGATCCGCTGCAATCTGCGGCTCGTAGTGAGTATTGCCCGGCGTTATGTGCGCCGGGGTGTTTCGCTGATTGATCTGGTGGCGGAGGGTAACATTGGACTGGTGCGGGCGGTGGATTTATTTGATCCCAATAAAGAAGTGCGATTCAGCACTTATGCCACGTGGTGGGTGCGACAGGCGATTCGTAAGGCGCTGATGCTCAATGCCCGGCCCATTCGTTTGCCGGTTTACATGAGTCAACGCATTGCGCGTTTACAGGGTGAAACCACCAGCAGCCGCGATGACAATGGCGAGCCGATCCCGGATATTGATCTGGCCACACGGATGAATCTAAGTGCGGCCATGGTGGCCGCAGCGCGAAAGGCATCCTGCACCATGCACGCCGCGGCGATTGCCGATCACTGCGATGACAATGCCACTCCCGTGCATGATTTACTGGAAGATCTTCGCACGCCGGCACCGGAAGCGGAGGTGGAGCACAGCGAGCTGGCACATGTCATTGAATTAACGCTCACGCACCTGGAACCGCGGGAGGCGTTTATTTTACGTCTGCGCAATGGTATTGGCGTAAATGGGAGTTTTACACTGGATCAAATTGCCGCGCGCCTGGGCATTACGCGCGAGCGTGTTCGGCAGATTGAAGTTGCGGCGTTGAAAAAATTAAGCCACCTGCTGCAGGGGCAGGAATATCTGCTTGATCGCACAGCGCGTCACATCAGCCACGGTGTGCGGCAGACCGTTCTGGTGTAGCGCACGAACGGTGATTGGATTATTCGCAAACTCAATGGTGGATCAGCGGTGTCCTGTTTTGCGGGAACGGCGTGATATCCCTTGCGTCCAACAAGCATTGAGTCAGTAGCCGCACAAACGGCCCACGAGGATATTCTGATCCACGCTATCGCTTCGCCACGGCTTCCAGAACACCTGACAAATTTCAGCGCCGCCGGGGTAGCTGGTGGCCTGGCTGATTCAATTAAGGCAGCGGCGGGGTGCCATTTGCTGGCTTTACAGTAGTACCGGCCAATAGGCTTTGTGGCTTTGTGACATCGTGGTGAAAGCTCAACAACCCACTGCGGAGCGCCGGGGAACAGCAGGAGTGTTTGTTGGTGGGCGGCGGGTATCGGCGGATGGCAAGTCGGATATAGGAAAGGTTTCTGAAAGTACATAGTCCGCCTGCTATCCGTTTAATCAGTGCAATCAGTGGGGAGGGGACTTGGCTTTCCGGGCGTGAACGTCGTAATGGAGGGCCATGGGGCCACGAACTGAAAATATTGCGATTTACGCGACAGCCCATGATGCAAATTGGCAAAATGTGCCACAGGCCCCACAGCGGAATGCGAAATTTGCGAAATTTGAAAACGGCTTGCTTCGTGCCGGGGAATTTCAATATAATGGAAAAGCATCACGTTATGTTGCGCTTTATTCTGAGGTGCGAACATGAATGTACGTGTCTCGATTATCGTCGGCGGGGTTGTTTTCTTTGCTGTTTTATCTTGCGGTGATGCGGCGGTTCCATTGCCGCCGGCACGAACCGCTCTTCAGTCCAGTGGCACCGTGAGCATGTCCCGGCGTACCAAGGGGCCAGTTTATGTAGTGGAGGGAGGCAAAAGCTATCTGGTAAAAATGCCACGTATCAATTGTGAGGCACTTACCAATCGTGGTGTGCAGTTCATGTTGCCGCGGAGCAAAATTGTCATTACACGCCTCAACGGTGGTCGGATTTCGTTTCAAATGCCAATGCAAGCGAATCTTCGGGTAAGCCGGACAAACGAACGGCATACGAATGATTCTGCTTTTTGTTTGCGTGTAAATCCCGGGCTATTCAGTATTTTAAATGTTCCCGTTGATCCAAAGATTGATCCCATACAAGCGCCGTTACCGTTACTATTTGCCAAGATTACCGCGGCACCGGCCAATGGGCTGCCGGCATCGCCTGGAATGAAGGCTTTCCATGGCATGATGGAACCGCCACATGCTCGTCAGGTCCGGCACATGAAACTTACCGCAGGGCCATTCCGTGCATTCGGGCGGTGATGCGATTGCGTTCTGACAGAAGCGGCAAGGCGTGTGCATGGAAATGTGGCAACACGATGATTCGCTTCCGCTAATGGCCTGTTATGTCCATCGCTTCGCCGCAATGGCTCAATTACGCTTGCACCAGCTTAGATACATGCTCGACAATGCTCGCCAGACTTACCATCTCCGGTTCCTTTTTCGAGCGGTCTTTTAATTCCACCTGTCCATTAGCCAGACCTTTGTCGCCCAATACGATCCGAAGTGGAATGCCGATAAGATCGGCATCTTTAAATTTCACGCCCGGGCGCTGATCGCGGTCATCCACCAGAACATCGATTCCGCGGGCGGAAAGTTCCTTATGCAGACGATCGGCAACTTCTTTGGCCTGTCCATCATATTTGATCGGCGTGATAATCACCTGGAACGGTGCAATGGCCATGGGCCAGCGGATGCCGTCGGCATCGGAAAGTGTTTCCAGAGCACCAACCAGAATGCGTCCCGGCCCGATGCCGTAGCATCCCATGATGATGCTGTGCGTCTGCTGCTTGTCGTCGGAATAGGTGGCTCCGAGCGCATCGCTGTATTTGGTTCCGAGCTTAAATACATGGCCGAGTTCAATGCCTTTGCTGAAAATCAGATCGGCTCCATTGGGGGCTTTATCCGCCGCGGTAACGTTGCGAATATCGGCGATAATGGCTTTGCTCAGCACGTTCGGGGAAAGATGCTGCTTCCAGTTAAAATTGGTCACATGCCAATGTGATTCATTGGCACCGGTTGTGGCATTGGCGATCAGCAGGGCATCGGGGTCAATAATCAGTTCGGCGTTGATGGTGTTGACGATATGGGGGCCGACATAACCGATGACAAAGCCGGCGGCACGAGCGGCCGCTTCATCCGCGAGTTCCACAGGCCCGGCCATCCGGCGGATTTTGGCTTCATTGATTTCGTGGTCACCGCGAACACAGGCAACAATCCATTTTCCTGATTGGGCATCTCCAAGGCGAAATACCATGGTCTTAATCATTGTGGTGGGCTGGATATTAAGAAACTTGCACACGTCATCGACCGCGGCGGCATCAGGCGTTTTAATTTTTGCCAATTCGGCCGCGGGCAATTCCGGCGCGGCGGAAAAATCAGGCACAGGTGCGCCGCGGCCGGCGCGTTCGAGGTTGGCCGCCCAGGAATTATCGACAGCCCGCACAATGACATCTTCGCCGGCTTCACATGGGCAGATAAATTCATGGCTGGCATCGCCGCCGATCGGCCCGCTTTCGGCTTCCACGGGAATGGCGGGGATGCCGCAGCGCTGAAAGATTTTGACATAAGCATTGTACATATCCTGATATGTTTGATTCAGGCTTTCCAGCGAACTGTGAAAACTGTAGGCGTCTTTCATGAAAAATTCACGCACGCGCAGCATGCCGTTGCGGGGCCGGGCCTCATCCCGGAATTTTGTTTGAATCTGATACAGTGTCACGGGCAGTTGCTTGTGGCTGCTGACGTAGGCTTTAACGAGTTCGGTAACACATTCTTCATGCGTTGGACCGAGAATCATTTCCGTGCCTTTGCGATCCTTGAGTTTGAAAAGCAGGGCGCCGTAATCAGCATAGCGACCGGTCTGTTTCCATAATTCCGCGGGCAGCAGGGCGGGCAGATGTACTTCTTCGGCATTAACCGCATTCATTTCCTGCCGGATAATGGCGTTGATTTTCTGCATGGAGCGCCAGCCCAGCGGAAGCCAGTCATAGACGCCCGCACTGATGCGGCGAATGAGTCCCGCGCGGATCATGAGTTTATGCGAAAGAATATCCGCGTCCGTCGGTGCTTCGCGGCTGGTAGGAATCAAGGTGCGGGACCAATACATGAGGGAACACTCCAAAAAAAAGCCCAAAGAGCCGGAAATGGCCGGGCGGTACCTCCCGCCGCCATTTTCAGCCGCATGAGTTTGTATAAGCACGGCGGTATATTTGCAAGCGGCATGCCGTTGGCGCTGTTGTACTGCAGTAGAGTTGTTTCCGCTTAGCCGAAGTAGAAATGTCACCGTTGGGTGTTGATGTTATACCAGTTTGAATGGAGCAATGAGCAATGACTGTCAGGGCGGGGCGGCTGGCGATGAATCGGGCTGCGGGAAACGAGATAAGGGTGGCAGTAGTGGCATCGTGATCGGCACCGGAACCGGGGGCCTTCAAATTGCCGGGGTGGTGACAGCAATGGAAAATGACAAAATCAGCCAAACCCTTGCCCCACAAGCATTTTATTAGCTTTGTCGGCTAACTCCCCCCGGACGAAAGGCAGGAATGTACCGGTTGCAATAAATGCGCCGCCTCGATATTTATCAGTAAATCGCCCGATTCAGCGAGGCTTCGCCAGCATCCGATCGTACCAACCGCTACTTCATCGTTCCGATGCCGGCTTGCGTCCCTGTTCGGCCAGAAGTTGCTGCAGGTGGGCCAGTTGCTTGGCGCTGGCAGACCCTTCAATCGCCCGCACCGCAATTTCCTGAACCTGAGCATACGCCTTCTCCGCCTGCCCGAGAAGCTTGGTCAAACGCTCCGCCTGCTCCGCCACTTGCTGCTCCAGCGAAGCGATTCGCGTGGTCTGCACATTCTTCTGGCCTTCAAACTCCTGTTTTAACAGTTGCTCACGCGCTAATGCCTCCTGCTGCAGGCGTGCGGTTGTCTCCTTGATCACTTTGGCGGTTACCGCGTCCAACTCCTTCGGAAATGCCTCAACCTTATGTCGTAGTTCATTTACTTCCTGTTCCTGGCTCTTGATCGTCTGCTGGCGCTGGGCAAGGTCCGCCTCCAGTTTAGCCTTCCGTTCGTCCCATTCTTTTTGCGCCTTGGCCATCTGGTCCGCGAACTGATCCTTGGCCTGCTGTTGTTCGCGTGAAAAGCTGTATCGATATTCTTCCTTCTCCCGCTCGCGGCGCTTCTGCTCGGCCGCATCGCGTTCCTTCATTTCCGCTTCGCGCTGCTGTTTCTCCTGCTGCCAGGATTCCCGGGTCTGTGCGACTTCCCTTTCAAGTTGCTCCTTGGCGGCGGTGATTTCCTGCTCCATTTTTTCACGCTGCTGGGCATGGGCATCAATCAATGCCGTGAGCGTGGATGCGGATCGCTGTATTTCGTAAATATCCTTGAGTTCGTTTTCCTTGGCGATAATGGCCTTCTGCACCTGCGTGTACCGGGCAACCTGTTCTTCGAGCCGGTCAGAGAGTTCTCCCAGCAGTCGCCCGATGCTGGACTTGAGTTCCCCAATCGACTGCACCACCCCGCGACTGGAAAGCTCATCCGCGGCCGTTACCGCTTCCGCAATAGCCTTGGCGGCGAGTTTCTCTTCCGGGGTTCCCGCAATCTCACGACGTTCGGTAATGGTTTTTTCGCTTGCCGCCAACGCCTCCAGCATCTGCTGCCGGGCCGGACGCTTTTTAGTCGCAGTTTTTTCCGCCATTTGATTATCTCCAGATCCAAGGCCGAATCTCAGCCAATGGCGACAAGAATACATCGGTCCCGCAACCGGTGCAATTGCCGGATCTGCTTTTCTGGTATGCCCTTGACGCGCGCGTCGGACCTGGGCGGCGGTGCGGACAACGAGTCACTTGACGGTCCGGCAGTGTGCGCGCACCATAAGCCTTGATGCGAAACCGCTCATTATTCCGATGTCGTTGTTTTGTGCTGGCTGGATTGCTCCAATTGCTGTGCGGTCTGGTGCTGCCGGCGCAAGGCGTTCGCGCAGTGAATGCGGCGAAACCCGGCAAAATCCTTGAAATTGGAACGACCTTTGCCCCTCCATTTGCAATGAAACGGGCCGATGGACAGTGGACCGGCCTGAGCATTGATCTCTGGCGGTCGGTGGCACATCGGATGGGGTGGCGTTATCACATAGTGGGAATGACCTTTCAGCAACTTCTTAAACGTGTGCAGAACAAGTCGCTGGATGCGGGGGTCGCGGCTATTACCGTAACCGCCGGTCGGCAAAAACGCATGGATTTCAGTCAGCCGTTTTACGTTACCGGATTGGCTATTGCGGTTCGTGCGCATCGGGAAAATCCATGGCGACTGGTGCTGCAGCAATTGTTTTCTCTGAAGGTTCTCGCGTTACTTTTGGGCTTTGGAGCGGTGCTGATCGGAACGGGAACGTTGATCTGGTTCATTGAGCGGCGCGGTAATCCGGGGCAATTTGGCGGCGGGGTGTTCCAGGGCATTGGTTCGGGGATGTGGTGGTCGGCGCAGACCATGACCAGCGTGGGATATGGAGATAAGATTCCGCAGACATCGCTGGGCCGGGCTGTTGGAATCACCTGGATGATTATCGGAGTCATTGCGGCGTCAAGCTTTACGGCATCGATTACCTCGAGTTTGACCGTCGGACGATTAACCTCGCCGGTGACAAACCTGCAGAGTTTGAGAAACGTGCGTGTTGGAACCGTCACGCCGTCAAGCAGCGAGGATTGTTTGCGCCAAATGGGCATAAAGCCCCGGTTATTTGCACACGTGAAATCGGCACTTGAGGCATTGAGAGATCACAAGATTGATGCGCTGCTTTACGATGCTCCGATCCTGCGATATTTAATCCGCGGGCAGTTTGCAAGCGATATCCGGATCTTGCCGGAACTGGTGCAACGTCAGTATTACGCCATAGCCCTGCCCAGTGGAAGCCCCCTGCGGGTGGCCATTTCCGATGCCTTGCTGGAGGAAATTAATTCACCGCATTGGCGGCGCACGCGAATTCGCTATCTCGGTGCCCGGCCCTGACGGCCGGCTTCCAACTGCGAGCCGGGCCGGAATCCGCGGTCGGTTTGTCCGGCCCGATTATCTTTCCACACTACAGGGTCTCAATGGCGCGGGGAAAGCTTCCCAGAACAGCCAGATGCAGGCAATGCGATCGCACTTGTTCCAGCGCCTTTTTCAATGCCGGGTCTTCGCTGTGCCCGAGCAGATCAGTGAAGAAATAATATTCAAAATTGCGCTTCTGGCTGGGGCGCGTGGCAATGTTGGTGAGATTAATTTCATTCTTACGGAACACGTCCAGCACATCCACCAGCGCGCCGGATTTATGGGCTGTGGTAAAGATAATGGACGTCTTGTCATCACCGCTGCGGCGGGGCGGCTGGCGGCCAATGACCAGAAAGCGCGTGACATTGTTGGGATTGTCTTCAATGTTGGCGAAAAGCGTTTTAAGCATGTAAAGTTCGGCCGCCAGAGATGATCCGATGGCGGCGGCATGCGTCTCCGCCGCCGCAAGTTCCGCCGCCTTGCTGCTGGATGCCACCGGTATGCGCTGCACATCCGGCATGGTGGCATTGAGCCAGCGCCGGCACTGATTCAGCGCTTCGGGTTTACTGTATACTTTTTTCACTTCCCCCGGCTCACACATGGCCAGCAGATGATGATGCACAATAATCTGCATTTCCGCCACAATGGTAACCTGCGGATATTCAATAAACGCGTCCATCGTTTCCACAATGCCTCCGATGGTCGAATTCTCAATGGGAGCCAAACCCATATCGGCATGGCCACGAGCCACTTCATCAAATACGCTGGCGATATCGGCCACCGGCTCATGATCAACGGACGAACCGAATTTTTTAACCGAGGCCAGATGGGAAAAACTTCCCTTCGGTCCCAGGTAAGCAATGCGCAGAGGCTTTTCCAGGGCAAAACTGCCGGACATTAATTCGCGGTAAATAGCCTCAAGGCAGGCGTCGGGCAACGGTCCGCCGACACTCTTATTGGCATTGCGAATGCGTTCGAGAACAATTTTCTCCCGGTCCGGCGCGTAGATCGGCGCATTGGATTGCTGCTTGATTTTGCCGATCTCCACCACAATGCGTGCCCGCGCATTAAGCAGTTCGACAATATTGTGATCAAGTTGATCAATGCGTTGTCTTAACGATTCCAGTGGATCTGCCGGTGTCATCATTCCAGTGCCTCTGCTTTTCAGTTATTTCGCCCGCGGTCCGCCGTGGCGAACCGCAGTATATGTCTGCGAATCCTAATCGCCGTTATCCCGATGAGCAACGCCACGGGGGTGGTAAACAGCGATTATGCCACCCGGGCCAAAGATTCGCCATGGAAAAATCCCGTGCACACCGGCTGGCCGCCGCACATGCCCTGCGGTCAAACTAAGCGCCGTCAAACAGGTTATGCGCCGGGCAGAATCCGCGCTGGGAAAAATAAGCCATGGCCTCATCCACGGTTGTAAACAGTCTGGTCGCGGTTTGTGTAACAAACGGGCTGGGACCCGTCCGGGGCCTCCAAATCACATATACTTCACGCGCATGGTCATAGGCGTGCTGCAGTTCGCGTTCCACGCCGCTGGATAAGCCGGGACGGCCATCGGAAAGTTCCGGAATATATGATACGATCATGTCGCTCTGGCGAACCATCATGAAGTCACGGGCATAAATCTGGCCATTGATATCGCCCCCGATGGATAATATTTCCGGCACGCGCAACTGCACGGGGCCGCCGGAAGCCTCGACATTTAATGTCTGGCGTCCCTCTTCAACGGCGGATACCGCGGCATCGTACAGCATTTTTTCGTCCACATCGCCGGGATCGAAGGTGATAAACTTATCAGCCATTGCTCGGCGAAAGGCGTTGATGTCATGAAGGATATCAGGCATGTTCATGACATGGCTCATGGGAAAGCTGGGGTAGACTTTGCGCATTGCCGGCCGCATCAGCAGTCGAAACAAGGTCAACGCGGTACTGGCGTGCCGGCCGCGCGCCAGAACATAAAAATCGCCCGGATGCTGCGCGTTGGCCCGGGCCATAAGCTCGGTGGCCAGAATTTCCTCTTCCCGCCAGACCATTAAATCCTTGAGACTGTGATCGGCATTATCATCCCGCAGCAATCGCTGGTGCACCGATTCCACATTGTCCAGCAATGTGACATAAATATCCGCCTGCAGTTGCGCCAGTTGATCGAAATCAAAGGCTGCAAACAGGCCATGTTTCCAGCGAAACGTCGCATGCGAATTAATTATCACATGCCGATGGTTGGGAAGTTCGGCAAGAATATCCCGAAATACCGCGCGGCGCAGACTCGTTAACCGCGAAAGCGGCAAATCCAGAATACGCCCCGGCTTTACATCCGGCGCTTCGCGGTACATCATGTCTCCGACATGAAATACCTTCAGCGGTTCTCCGTGCGACCGGGCGATCGCTTCCACCTGATTCAGATAGACCTGCCGATCCAGTCCCACTTGTCCGGTTAATAGCATTCTCATGGTAGAGCGTTCTCCTTCAAGCGGAGCATTATAACCCAATGCCGCTTCAGGCTCAGGCGTACAGGATGTCATGCGCCGGGTAGCGGCGCTATTGGAATTTTCGCAGAATCAACGTATCGTTCTGCCCGCCGAAGCCGAAGCTGTTGGACATGGCCACGTCCACTTTTATTTTTCGGGCGCAATTGGGCACATAATCCAGATCGCACTCCGGATCGGGCACGCTGTAATTGGCGGTGGGGGGGATCATCTGATCGCGTATACACAGCACGCACGTAATGGCCTCGACCGCTCCGGCCGCGGCAATCAGATGGCCCATCATGCTCTTGATACTGCTGATGGGGACTTCTCTGGCATGTTCTTTAAATACGCCTTTAATGGCAAATGTTTCAGTGGAATCATTTTCTTTCGTGCCGGTGCCGTGCGCATTGATGTAATCAATATCGGTGGTTTGCATTTCCGCATCGCGCAGCGCGGATTCAATGGCCACGATCGCCCCTCGCCCTTCAGGGTGCTGGTCGGTTACGCGATAGGCATCGGCACTGCTTCCGTACCCGACCACTTCAGCCAGAATTTTCGCGCCGCGGGCCTGGGCATGAGAAAGACTTTCCAAAATCAGCACGCCGGCCCCCTCGCCAATGACAAACCCGCCGCGCGTGGCATCAAATGGGCGGCATGATCGCTTCGGGTCTTCATTGAAGGTGGACAGCGCGGTCAAGCGGTTAAAGCCGGTTACGCCAAATGGATGGATCATCGAATGCGCCCCGCCGGAAATAATAACTTCCGCATCACCCCGGCGGATTAATTCGGCCGCCTCACCGAGGGCCTGCGTGGAAGCGGCGCACGCGGTGAGGCAATTAATGGCCGGACCGCGGGCATTGAATTCCATGCTCAAATGTGAAATGGGCATGGCGGGTTCCTGCTCAATTTCCCGCAGGGCGTTAAATGATTTCAGCGCCTGTTGACCCCATTGGTCCATTTTCATGCCGCGCGTTTCCTCGTTCCATGCCCCCAGTGCGACGCGCGTAAAATTATCAAAATCCAGTGCCGCCTCACCTGTGCCCATGTATACGCCAACCGAATATGGATCCACCGTTGCGGAATCTTTTGATCCCGGCACCGGCAGCCCCGCCATGCTCCAGGCCTGATGGGCGGCATCCAGGGCAAATCCCGTGGCCCGGCCGATTTCCTGATGCTTTCCGGAAGTGCGGAGATTCTCCGGAAGCTGATAATTTTTAACCTCAGCCGCGAACTGCGTGGGGAAATACTTCGCATCAAACAAGGTTGTCGGCGCAATTCCGCTTTCGCCGGCCAG
Source organism: Planctomycetota bacterium (assembly GCA_021810145.1). Taxonomy (GTDB): domain Bacteria; phylum Planctomycetota; class Phycisphaerae; order WQYP01; family WQYP01; genus JAMDCX01. The sequence continues at coordinate 14,034 of JAJZJL010000016.1, forward strand.
CAGTTTCGCCCACACTTCGTCAATGGTTCGTCCCAGGGGCGTAACCCATCCGATTCCCGTTATCACCACACGATTTCTCATTATTGCTCCAGTAGAATCAGGTTATTGACCTGATTTTGTTTTTCTTTCTTTTCTCTATTGATAGCGGCGTAAAACGACAGTGGAATTCTGCCCGGCAATCGACCCGGTGCTTACCAGCACCTGCTGCAGTGCCGCCGCGTGCGTTTGCTGCGGCACATTCAGTGAATCGATGGGATCTGTGCAATTCACCACGCCGGGAACCGTCTGATGATGCAGGGCCATCGCCGCCGTCGCCAGGTCCAGTGCCTGCGCTCCAGCCCCGGCATCACCAATCGAGCCGCGGATCGGCACAATCTCCGGCCGCAGGGAGCCAAAGACATGCTGAATCGCTGATGCTTCGGCTTGATCATGGCTGGCGATGGCGTAACCGCTGGGAATAACCATTTGAACTTCGGCCGCAGTGGTGCCCGCGTCCTTCAATGATTTTCGCATGGCTACCGCCATTGCCTCTCCCGCTGGATCCGGTCCGGCAATTCCGCGGGCACTGGAGGAGGCACCAAGCCCGGCGACTTCGGCATAAATTTTTCCGCCGCGGGCCAAAGCGTGCTCAAGCTCCTCGATAATCAATACGCTGCCGCCTTCGGCAATAACGGTTCCACTGGCGGCTTTGTCCATGGGCCGACATGCCGTTTCCGGCTGCTGATTCCCCTGCGTTGTCAGCCGATTTAACAAGGTCCATCGCATCAGACCCATGAGATGTATCATGGATTCGCACCCGCCGACCAGAGCAATATCCGCATGACCGCGCTGAATGGTCCTACACGCCTCCGCCAGAGCCAGCCCCGCGGAAGCCTGCTGGCATGTAATGGTATTCGATGGCCCCTGAGTGTCATGAATAATGCTGACATGGCAGGCCAGCATATTCGGCAGATATTTCAGCAGCCACAGCGGTGTCAGCAGGTCCATACCGCTGGGTTTGGTCGGATCATCCGATTTTCCCCATTTTTTTAAACTCAGGCTGCCGTCTTCCCCCTTGGCCGGTGCCATGGCCGCGGCCAATTCGTTGAGATCAGCGCAAATTAATCCCGCGCCGATGTTGCATCCGATTCGCCGTGAATCCACTTCAAACCAGCTTTCATCGGGCTTTTTTCCGCCAAATGTTTCCATCACCCCGCGCGTGGCCAAATGAGCGTCGCGCACGGCGCCATCCGCCGCCAGAACAGCCAGTTCGATATCGCGGGCCATGATTTTGGTGGCTTTGCGATAACTTTTGGGAACGTAGTCCATGGTTTTGAAAGCGGGAACCTGCCCCGCAATCCGGCTGGGAAATGCCACCGGGTCAAATGCCGACAGCGGCGCAATGGCCGATCGCATTTCCGTAAGGCCTTTCCACAAATCGCCGCTGGTTAAACCATGCGGCGAAACCGCTCCAATTCCAGTTATGACAACACGCCGCATGAATACTCCGCATCAAGTTACCGTCTGCCGTGTCAGATATCCCTTTGGCTTCTGACGCGCCAGAACAGGAATTCTATGGCGTAACGGCGGCAATTCCAACCCACGGCGGCGGTCGGGCGTCCGCTGGCAGGCTTTACCACTGTGCGTTATGCTTTTGTGGATGATTCAATGTGCTGCACATGATAACGCCGCAAACCATGCAACGGCTCGCAAAAAGGGGCAGTTTGCGGCAATCGTGCTCGCCAATACCCAGATTTGCCGTGAACATTTTCTCTTAACCCTGCGCCTGCGGGAGTTTCCAGCCAGCGAGCCGGGGCAGTTCGTTCAGGTATTATGTCCGCCTCCGGATGTTGCAGTTCAGTCTGCCGAGCAGGCCGTGGCCGGACTTCAGGAAGTGTTCTGGGAACCCGGAACCCGGCCGCCGCGATTTCACGATCCCGATTTTCTGGGATCACAGCCGTATCTTCGCCGGCCATTTTCCATTGCCGGTCGGCGGGATGATCCAGCCAACGCTGTCAGTGACATAGATCTGATTTATCGTGTAATCGGCAAGGCCACCATCCGCATGTCGCATTTGGTAACAGGTGATTCGATCTCGATACTCGGACCGTTGGGCAACGCGTTTCCCGTGCCGGAGGCAACGCATACGGCGCTGCTGGTGGGGGGCGGCGTGGGAATCCCGCCGATGATTTATCTGGCGGATAAATTTCAGCGTGCCGGGATTAAGTCGATCGCATTTGTCGGTGCGCAAAAGGCGGACCTTATTCCCTTGCATATTACCGGTGATGTTGGAACGCAGGCTTCGTCCAACGTGCGCGAATTTGCGGCATTTAATACGCAGACTGTTGTGGCAACGGACGATGGTTCACTCGGCAACAAGGGTTTTGTGACACAGGCGCTGGAAAAATTCTGCGAATCATCCGCGGTATCGCAGGGTGTGATTTTTTGTTGCGGGCCTACACCGATGATGCGGGCTACCGCGCTGGTGGCCGCCAGGCTCAAGTTGCCGTGTTATGTGTCTCTTGAGCAGCCCATGGCCTGCGGAATGGGGACGTGTCAGAGCTGCATTATCAAATACCGGTCCGGTAGTGCGGAGGATTGGGTATATAAACTCACATGCAAGGACGGCCCGGTATTTAATTCCGCGGATATACTGTGGTGACGGGCAGGCTTTTGACGGCGGGAGAATCCGGTCGGCAGATGGCGGTTTTCCTTGCCGCGCTGCCGGCAGAACATGGAGTACCGGTGCTTGAATAACATTGTACATCTGGTTGATCCCACCAGTGGAATGGACGTATTGGATACCATTGCCATGGCCGTCAATGGCGTACCGGGGCATCACCACGTTTTGATTTTCGGGCACAACGGCTGGCTCGGTGCGGCCATTGAAGCGGGAATTCCAAAGGAAAACATCACTTGGAGCCGAACGTTGGCCCGCTGGGATCCCACCATGGGCCGGGCGTTGACGCAATGGGTAAAAGAAAATAATCCCACGCATATTCATGCCTGGGGATATTGGGGGATCGCCGCCGCCAGCCGCCTGCGCGGCTTTTCCGGAGGGCGCATCGCGTTTATTCAATCAACTCCGACCGCGGGGCAATTTCGGCAATTACGGCGGGATATGACACGGGCCGTCTGGCTTTTTATTACTCCCTGGCAATGCGTTCATTCGGCGATGCTTGCTGGCGGGATGCCTCATAACAACGTCGCTCGTGTGAGTCCGGCCGGTTGGCTGGCCCCGGTGACAAAGGCCTTGCCGGCAAATTTGCGGCGATCTCTGGGAATGCAGACCCGGGAAGGGCCGGTGATTTTTCTCGGCGGTTGGTCGGAGGAATCAATCCGGCATGATATCGGCATCTGGGCGGTGGGCATTGTGGCGGAATCGAATGCCGATTTGTGGGCGTTGATCCGAAACGATGACGTGCCGCGGAAGGAAGCCGTGAATCCGTATGCCGGATACCAGTCTTTTGCGCGCACGCTCAAAGACCCGCAGCTCGTGACCATCGCCCCGGCTTGCTACACCTGGGGCCAACTGGCCGGTCTTGCGGATTATTTCCTCTTTGTGCCCAGGCGGGCAGCCGGGGTAAGCAGTCTGTTGGCCGCCATGGCAATGGGAAAACCGATCATCAGTGCCCGGACGGATCAGGTTTGTGAATTGCTGGAAAATGGAACCAGCGCCCTGCTGGCTCCACCGGATGATCCGCGCGAATTGGCCGCGAGGCTCAATGCGCTAATTGAAAATAAAAACCTGGCTGCAAAAATCGGTGCCGGTGCCAAAGCTGCATATGAGGACCTGGCACGTCCGGAATTATTCAGCAGTCAGTTGGATTCGATCCATGGACAGCTCACAGGCGACCCGGGGCTGAAACAGGCCATCCAGATCGTGTCTTAATAATAGGATTTGGCAAAACCAGCCCTTCAATGGTAGTCTCATATTGCTGAAATTCAGCATGACGATAGGAAAGCCGCGGATTCTGATATGACGACCATAACCAAAAATGCCACTGCCAGCCAGCGAACGCTCACGGGCGGTCAGGGAGATATCCACTTTTTCAACCGGGATTTAAGTTTGCTTGATTTTAACGCGCGGGTGCTGCATGAGGCTGCTGACACGCGAAATCCGCTGTTGGAGCGATTAAAATTTCTGGCCATCTTTGCCAGTAACACCGATGAATTTTTCATGAAGCGCATCGGCCTGCTGAAGCGATGGATTATCAGCAAACCCAACGAAACCGGTCCCGATGGCCTTACGCATCGCCGACAACTCGAATTGGTGCGCCAACGGCTGGCCGATATGACCGCGCGGCAGCATGAAATCTGGAGCCGGGAGCTTCGGCCTCTGCTGGCGAAAGCGGGCATTACCTTGCGGCGCTATGAGCAACTGACCGAAGACCAGCAGGCGCGCGCGGCGGAATATTTTGCGCGGTATATCTTCCCGGTGCTCACGCCGCTGGCGGTTGATCCGGGACATCCATTTCCATTTATCAGCAATTTGAGCATTTCCATCGGCGTGCTTCTGCGGCAACCGGCTCTGCCGGAGTCGCTGTTTGCCCGTGTGAAGGTGCCGCCGCTGTTTCCACGCTGGTTTAAGCTTGAAGAGCATTCGGGCACCATTTTCGTGCCGCTGGAAAGCCTTATCCAGGGCCAGATTGAAATGCTCTTTCCGGGAATGCACGTTTTGGAATCGCAGATATTCCGCGTTACACGCAGCGCGGAAGTGGAAGCTGCGGAAGATATTGAGGATTCTGAAGACCTGCTGGAAGAGGTGCAGGAGGAATTGCGGGCAAGGCGATTCGCAAAAACCGTGCGGGTGCAGATTTCCCCCGGAATGTCCGAGGAAATGCGGCATTATTTAACGGACGGCCTGGAATTGCATGCCGAAGATCTGGAGGAGGAGCCGGAACCATTGGGATTGGCGGATATGATGAGCCTGGCCACCATGGATATGCCCGCCTTACGCCTGCCGACCTGGACACCCGTTTGTGCGCCGGCGTTAGCCGACGCGGATGCCAGCATGTTTGCCATCATCCGGCAAAGCGATATCCTGGTGCATCATCCTTATGAAAGTTTCAACAGTTCGGTCGAACGCTTTATTCTATCGGCGGTTAATGATCCGCAGGTGCTGGCCATTAAAATGACCCTCTACCGAACCAGCGGTGATTCGCCGTTTGTCCCGGCGCTGGCTCGCGCTGCGGAAATGGGTAAGCAGGTGGCCGTGCTGGTGGAACTCAAGGCTCGCTTTGACGAGGAAAGCAATATTCAATGGGCCCAGGCGCTTGAAAGTGCCGGAGCGCATGTCGTGTACGGTATCCTGGGTTTAAAAACCCATACCAAAATCGCGCTGGTCGTGCGGCGGGAGGATAATGCGGTACGATCTTACGCCCACATTTCCACGGGAAATTACAATTCAAGAACCGCCGAGGTCTACACCGATCTTGGGTTGTTTACCTGCCGCGAAGATATTTGTGAAGATGTGGTGAATCTCTTTGCGTTTCTCACGGGCCGATCACTGAAAAGTGACTACCATAAATTGCTGGTGGCACCGGTGACGATGCGCCGGCGATTCCGGGAAATGATTCAGCGCGAAGCCGCGCATGCGCAGGCCGGCCGTCCGGCACGAATCATAGCCAAAATGAATGCCCTTGAAGATACCGAAATTATTGAAACGCTGTACCGCGCGTCACAGGCGGGCGTAAAAATAGATCTGATTGTGCGCGGTTTCTGCTGCCTGCGACCGGGGGTTGCCGGTTTAAGCGATAATATTCGGGTTATCAGCATTGTCGGCAGATTTCTTGAACACTCCCGTATTTTCTGGTTCCAGAATGACGGACAAAGCGAAATATACATGGGGTCGGCGGACTGGATGAGCCGAAATTTAAGCCACCGTGTGGAAGCCGCGACACCCATTGAAAATCCATTGCTTTCCCAGCGGTTGCGGGAAATGCTGGATATTATGCTCGCGGATAATCGACAGGCCTGGGACCTTGGCCCGGACGGAACTTGGATTCAGCGGCACCCCGCCGCGGAAGAACCGGAACTTGGCAGCCAGAGCCGTTTGATGCAATTAACGATCGAAAGGCAACACGCCATTGTCAAGGCTGTAAACAACGCGTTGCGATAGACTGCGTGCCCGATCCGTTGACCGCCGGCAAACCAGTCTCGCGGCTCCATTCAGGCCTCGCTGCAAATTTGACGTAAAGTGTGTTAAAGTATACGCTTAATAATCTTCGCTGCGGCGAACCCTTGGAGAGATGTCCGAGTGGCTTAAGGAGCACGATTGGAAGTCGTGTGTGGGGGTAACCTCACCGTGGGTTCGAATCCCACTCTCTCCGTTAAAAGCAACTACGCTTTCAAAAACCCTTGTCCTACAAGGGTTTTTGCGTTTTGGCAGGTCCGCAGCTACAGGCGCTGTCCCAAAACTGTCCCAATCCACCTCCGGCATTTATCCATCTCCGTTTCACCACTCACTGGGGTGCTTGTGCGCCGAATCGCTGATTTTGCCACACCGCCACGTCGAATTGTGTATAAAAATCTGAATCTCGTTCCAGAAAAGCCGAAGAATCAACTGTATCTGGCTACAACACGCTTCCACGAACAGCATTTTGGATTATACTGTTGATGGATTTGTTTCGGGAAATATCCTGTGGCTGGACCGATGATTATCTGTCCGAAAAGCGGTGCTGAGATAATGCTCACGAAACGCGTTCCGGCGTCTTTGATTGGCCTCACTGCACAGCGACTGACGCGCTGTCCAAGGCTGAAATTACGGTCTTCGCCCCCAAGGTATCACCCGAGTAACTGGGCCCCGTTGGCTTGTTGTTGGCGTAAGGGTCGCTCAGCGAGGTCCCAGTAGGCGAGGTCGCGTTTCTCTAATGGCCATACCAGCCCAATTCAAATCCGTGAACGAGAGCGACTTCACTGAAAAGTTCGTTTTCCCGTTACTTCACCGCCTCGGATTTTCCGTGGTTGTTAACTATCACGGTGCACGAGAGTTTGGCAAGGATATTATTTTCGGATACGTCGACGCCTTCGGCCACGTGCGCTACGATGCCATCCAAGTTAAGTTTGTACCCCTCATTGGCCTCAACGAGGTACAAGGTGTGGTAGACGATTGTATACAAGCGTTTACGAATCCTTTCCGGCATCCGCAAACTGGGACGGAGGAATGCATAAGCTCATTCTATGCGTTGAATGGAGGGAGTATTTCAGACCAAGCGAGGGACCATTACTTTAACTCCCTACGGCCACGTTACGGTGCAAACGCCAGACTGGTAGACGGAAATGCATTGCTGAGGCTGGACCAGTCGGCCGGAATGACCTCTATCCAGAATGTTTTGCCAAGGCTGAATGGGCTGCTCCTCGAGATTGAGCATAATCGTCGCGTGGCCACCCACTTGTCATCCACTTTCCAAAAGTATATCGCCAGCTATGGTCTGGGAACAAACATTACGAAGCCAAATCCAATCCCTTCTAACAGGTTCCGACTTTCGGCGGTAGAATTGTACCTGCAGCAGCCATTCTCCACTGAGGTGCTGTCGGTAAATGAGGTCGAGGCCTACTGGGACCGCGCGCACATCTGCAACACCCTGTTTGGTATTGCGAACGGGCTCACCACCGTAAATATGGTGGACGGCGCAATCCAGTTTTTTTTGGATCACTCTTCGCCGATGGAGAACTCTGCAGCGCACCTGAGTGGGCAGATTCGCGGCCTGTTGAAATCGCTTGCCCCGTTGGCCGGGCTTTAACTTTTCTCCTTTCAAGTCACAGCAGTTCAGGCCTCCCAATCGCCTTTGCGATGTTTTTCAGGTGCTCGGTCATGATAATCGGATCATGCAGGTCGTGGAATCGCACGACGATCACGGTGTAGCCGTCGATCTCGAGCGAGTCGCGTATTATTTTGTCGCGTTGGGCGGTCTTCGGATCGCCGTGCAGATGTTTACTCATACCGTCAAGGTAGACCGCTACCTTGGCAGGTTCATAAAGCCAATCCGGCGCGGTGTCGATGCCGAGGGATGTCTTAATGTGCTTGCGGCAATGGCCCTTAGGGAAATGGTGTTTGGTAAGCAGGCCTTCCAGCTGCGCCTCGGGCGGATTGGAAGGCGATCCACCGCCGGTTTGCGCTTCCGCGAACTGCGGCACGATTTCGTGGCTCCGCTCCGGTCTCGCGGCCAGTGCGTCGATGAGTTCCAGCCCCTGACGACGATTCAGCAGGCTATGGTGGAACTGGTTGCGAAATGTTTTCAGGCAGCAATAGCATGCCGCCTCACAATCCTGCGGACAATGCGATAGAAGCGTCCGAGCTGCCGCAATAAGCTCATCCCAGCGGGCAAGCATCTGCTCAAGCAGACCTGACCCGCCGGGCATCGGGTCGTAAATCAGCAGATCAAGGGTGTCATCAGGTTGCTGCACCAGCAATATTTGCAGGTCCTCCGGTCCCATGTCCAAAAGTCGCGTGGCAGCCGTCCGCAGGGCCTCGCCAATGTTGATGCCCGCCGCCGCGTCGGCAACACCGTGAAACTGCAGCATATCCACATCCGCCTGCGCGGTGAGCGCAAAGTTGCCCGGCGCTTTGCCGCACTTTTCACTATGGTATTTCTTAAATCGCGCCACCGAATCGGGCGGAGCGTAGGGTGTCAAGGCGGCTCCGCAAACCGAGCAAATCAAATGCCCCAGTTCGCGGCGCGCGACTCTGCTCGCCTCGCCAATGTTGACCAATTCCATGTTCTGGCCGTGGATGTGGCTGATTTGCTGTTCGCCAATCCTGTATCCAGACCCACCCCGGCTACGCTGGCGCAGGCGTCCCAGTACCGTTACCGGCATGGCGAAACGCAGCACTTCATCTTCAGTAATCCGGCTCTCATGAGCCAGATCAAGATCGGCCAGAGGCAGTGCTTCCATGGGAGCTGCGCCGCTTTGCCCGTATCCGGAACTACCGGCGGTATCTGCCACATAGCCTTTGTCAGCATTCACCAGCAGGCTATGCATCTGCCCATGTTCGTCAGCCCCTAAATGGTATCGCGCTACGTAGTACGATCCGCGATTGGCGTACAGGCGATTGCCAGGCACAAACTCACGCAGGGCGACCACGTTACTGCGCGAAAGCTCAAATGTCCTTGGCCCGGAATATTGTGCGAAGCCTTTACGTGCGGCCGCCACGATTCCGCCGTCGTAGGTGCCATAGCCCGGCAAAAATCCTTCGTTGGCCAATACGCTAAGCGTGTAGGTGCTGTGATCCCTTCGAGTGATCTTCTGGATGAACTCATCGCACCGCCGCAGCAGCTGCTCGTCCTCTTTTTCTATCAATCCCCGGTCCTTCTGGTCGTGCAGGCCCTTGCGTGTCTCCAATGCCCATTGCAGCCGACGATACAATCGGTGGATCACCAGACCCAGTGCATCGGGTGTTTCGAGAATAATTCGTTCAAGCGCGGTGCGTGTCACGACTCCGGCGGCTTCCGTCGGCCAGTATTGAGCAAACAAATGGGCCAGCCGATCCGCCAGCATAGCCGTGGTCTTCACAATCAGGGCTTTGAACTCCGCAGTGGACGCGGGCGTTTGGCGAAACCGATCCTCATCATCCAGTACGTAATGTCGAATAAATGTTGGAAACGCCTGCCGCAGGATGTCCTTTACCCCTTCCCCATTTTCGCCCAGTTGCGCCGGATGCAGCAACAACTCTGTGAGAATAGCGGAGTGCACGTGCTTGGCCACCATCAGTGGGTTTTGCAGGTTAAATGCCGGAGCCTCTATGGTACCGGTCAAAAGCCGTAGGGGGTTGTCAAAGAAATAGCGGTCATGGGGAGATCTTCGGCAATATGTTACCACCGCCGCCATACGGTCTTCACGCCCGGCTCGCCCGGCGCGCTGCCAATAATTGGCGGCACGGGGCGGGACGTTCCGCATCAATACCATGTCAAGGGCACCGATATTCACACCCAACTCCAATGTCGGCGTGGCCACGAGGCAGTTGGTCTGCCCCCGGCTGGAGCGAAAATCCTGTTCAATTTTCGCCCTGATTTCCCCAGGCACCTGGGCGGTGTGCTCCTCGGCATTGACCATTACAAAGGGCTTGCTCATCATCCAGACGTCATAGTTGTCTATATCGGGTTGCTGGGTATTGGTTCGGCCCCTGCAATGGTGGCGCATGCACGCTGAATTGGGGGCCTTATGCGTGGTAACGCGCTGGCAAATGGCACAGCGTTCCCGAATATCGCTTTTCTGCACCCGTACCTGCTGGGCGTTAACCTGCCAAACATCTCCACCCAGCGGCTTATCTTTTTGAGATCGCAACGTCACCTTGGCAAGCAGTTTCGCGGGGCCGGTGAGAAAATTCCACAGCATGGTGACAGCCGCGTCCGTGTCCAGTTGGTCGGGCCTGGCCGCCCATTTTTTCAAAAGCGCCTGCACCGCAGAAGCGCCGTGCTGGGCAATCAGACCACGGGCGTATTTATCATTTGCATTCGCATTAAGCAACAGACCCTCCGGGCGAAATTCCCGCAAAGGCAGTAAGCTGGTTTGAACATACGGATCATCCTTGGCGGAAAAGCGTGAAAAAATTGGATCACCAGCCACCAGCAGAATTCGCCCGCGCCGCCAGTTATCCAGCAGCAGCGCAATAGCCTCCACCGCCTCTAACGGTGAAATCCCCATCACCTTCGCCCAATCTTGTACTGCGGCATCGGATGCCGATACGCCCTCGTAGGCCACCTGGGCCAACCCCATTGCTTCCAGGCAATCCATGCGACGCGAGCCCGTGCTGAATTCCCGCAGCACCATATAACGTAACGCCTTGTGCACGGACACCCACCTATTGCTGCCAAAAATGGCGGCGGCATCTTCGCCGGTGAGTTCAGGCAGCAGCGAATCCACCAGTCTGTGTTCTTTGCGGAACTCGCTCATGAGCCGATCCGCGACATCGTCCAACAGCAGGGGGCGCTCGCTGGCGGAAATGATGCGGTTCATCATGTGCCGCAGGCGGATGCGCCTGGCATGGTCCTGCATCCATCCGGCTTGAAACGCCGCATCCTGGCGGCTGTCGGCGAACATGATCAGCCGCTTGTGATCCTCCGGAGCGGAACTGATCATCGCCTGGGCGAGAATATGAACATCGGCGACGGTAATGGCGCGGATATTGCGCGCCGGCTCAATGGATCTGCCGCCAATATTGAATGCCAGGCTCTTGCAGGACGGACAAGAGGATAAACGCTTCCCAAATATCTTCAGGCCAATCAGCGGCTCGTTGTGCCCGCATCCATCGGCCAAACAACGTTCGCCGGGGTCACGGTGCATGGCCCCGCACTGCCGACAGAACCACGCCTCCTGGAATTGGGAGGATTGCGCCGTTGGCCCGTCATCCACTTCCTCCAGCAGTCGTGTTGTCAGCACCAGACGTGTTCCGGAGTCCACCGGCGCTGCCGCCCAGACGGTATTGGGATTCCCGTCGGCGTCCTCCACTGCGTTACCGTTAGCAACGCCGCTTACTTTGTTTCCCGGGCCGCTCTGGATTTCCAACTGCTGGTAGAATTTTTCAAAGAAATGCTGGCCGCAATTGCGGCAGCTTAAAACCGGAAAAAACGCCGCATCAAGGCGGCTTGGATATTTTTCCTTGGCATCTGACAAGGAAAGAAATACCTCGGCTTTAGATTCGTCGCCGGCTTGAGCCAGTGCGGCGACCATCTCGTCCATACCCCGGATGAAAAAATGCACCTTGGGGCGCAGCAGCGATTCCCCACTCTTGGTCGCAGCGGCGCCCAAAGTTAAATAAGCCAGCAACTCCGCATCCGTACGCGGCCCCTGCGCCAGACGATCCGGTGCCACGCGCTGCGAAACCTGCCAGGCCGCCTCATCGAGTGCCTTGGGAATTTTCAACACTTCAGTAGTGTGGTAGATGTAATCATTGCTGATCAAATGGTCAAAAAGCGCGGCCTTCCAGTCCGCCCCAGGGTCAAAACTCCGCCCGGTTAATTCCTGTACCACCGGTTTAAGGGCTGCCGTATCCACCGGCTCAGCCAGGCACCTTAGCAGCCGTTCGAGGCGTGCGGTGCCGTCGCCTGCGGGGGGGTGAGGCTTATACCGGGTGATCGGCCACTGCCTGCTGACATACGATTCCCCCACACTGACCACTCTGCCCTCATCCACCCCGAAAAACCGTGAGGCAAATCGCCTGGCCGCCTTATCGTTATCCGATGATTGTGGATCGGAAAGCGTGGCGGAGGTACCGATGCAGATGACCTCATCAGTCGTTTTTCCCGCCATGGCCCGCACACGGCGAATCAGGCAGGCAACTTCGGCCCCTGCGGCACCGCTGTAGGTGTGGGCTTCATCAAACACCATGTAGCGCAGCGGTGCCTGAGCAAACAATCCCGCGTCGGGCAAGCGAGTGGTCAGAATTTCCAACTGCCGGTAATTGGTCAGCAAAATGCGTGGTTTGCGCTGGCGGATATCCTCTTCCGAACAACATTCCTCCGGCGGTGCCAGCGGGCGCACGGCACGGTCTTCCGCCTGGGCTTCTTCTAACCGCTTGCGGCGCGCCTTCAAGTAAGCCTCGCGCGATGAACCGGAAAATCGCTCAATGGAAATTTCGCCTTCCGTGCCCGGCGTGGTGCCGATCCACTGGGCAAAGCTTATTCCCGTTCCTCCCAGGATTCCCCGCAGGCGTTCCAACTGATCATTGGCCAAGGCGTTCATCGGGTAAACCAATATGGCACACAGGCCCGTATTTATCCCCTGATCGCGCTGCCGCAGCAGGTCATCAATTATCGGATATAAAAAAGCCTCGGTTTTACCCGATCCCGTACCCGTGGCCACCAGCACATGCTGGGCTTGCCTGACCGCCGTGAACACATCATGCTGATGCTTCCACATGGCCGGAAAGCCAATTAATTCCGGCAACACCGGGTGAATCACACCGGCCTTGGCCATTTCCGAAAGATTTTCCCCTTTGGCAAAAGCCTCAGAGAGCGACACATACGGCCCCCGCACCAGAGGAATATCCAACGATGAAGGACGTTTCAACAGAGCGCGAACTTGCTGCGCCAAATCCGGATCCGAAAGCGGATAAGCCGAATAGATATAGCGCAAGAACTCATCGCAGATGTTATGGGCGAACCGGACCGGATTGATTGCCATGGGGAATTCTCCGATTTATTCCTCTTCATCCATTGAATAACCCACCGGGGATACCTTTTTCCTGCGCATCTGGCGAGCTTTCTGCCGCTTCCGCTGGCTTAATCGCGTCCTGCACCGCCTGTTCGCTTCCCAGCAGCGCCACGGCATCATTCCAGCAATCATCCCAGGTCCAGCCGGAACGCGGATCGTCAGGGGTAAATTTTTCCGGTTCCCACAGATGGCAGCCGGTTCGTTTGCGTATTAGCGGCTCGGGCAGTCCTGCCGCCTTGGCCGCTGCTTCGTTGGTCAATTCAGGAATGCCGATAATAGCGAAGAAATCGTCATTGGAAAGCTTCGCCGCCGAATCCGCTGACCACTTGCCTTCCTTCAGCGATCGGAATGCGGCAGCCGACAAACCGGTAAGGCGTTCACGGAAAGGCAGTTCCTTATCCACCCGCCAGAATCCCTTGGGATCTGATGGATCATTGCGGACAATCCAGTCAAAATCATCCGGATCAAGGCCATAAAGTCCGGCGCACAGGGCGTCAATTTCGACACGCGATCGCAACCGGTCCGCTTCTGTAACCGCCCACCATTGTTTCCATTCCCGCGTGGCAAGTTCGGGAAATTCCAATTTCAGCCGCAACCATTCAGGCGCGAAGCGACGGTGGAGAAGCGTGAGGCGAATTGTACCCAGTGTTATTCGCCGAATCCCGCCATTAGTTTCAAAAGATGGAACAGGAAGTTCTTCGACCGCGAACCAGCTCATGTTTAACCCGCCGATCTTTTGGCGTGCGATGTAGTCGAAGGCCAGGCATGAGCACACACCGGCAACCCTGAGGTAATCGGCTGTGCCGGGTCTTTGGAGGCGGAGGTGGAATACTGAGTCGCCGCTTGGGCTGCGACTTAAATAGCTTCCCATGAAGGTTCGCGAGTTCGTTGGAGAGCTGATGCGCATGAACGCGAAGGTCGGGACCGCGACCTCGGCGAACCTGCGTGCTGTTACCTCCGCCATCAAATATTGTGGTTCAATCGTCTTATGGTCGAACGGTATCTCCCGCCACACCGCCGATCGCCCTTTGCCGCGCACCCAGCCTTTTTTTGAAAAATCAAATTGACCGATCATCCGGCCTTCATACAGCGGCAGCATGACATCACCCTCCGGCCCGATCCAGCGGCCAAAAACATCCGGCTTGTAGCCGCCGGCTTCCAGCTTTTCCCGCGCCCGAAACAGCTTCGAATCGTTGGTCATATCAAACTCCCGTGCGTACTTAATTTCCCAGCCGGGGCTGTTGTCACCAATGCGCACGGAATTGGCATAAATTTTTCGGCAGATCGCCATATCGCGTGGTGTTCGCACTTCCGGCAAGGATTTGCTGCGCGGCGAAAATAACTCCACTGCCGCAAGATCATAGTCGTATACCGGTGGGTCTTTCCGTTCCCAATCGGCCAGGTGATGCACCATAAACGCCGCCCGCAATGGCGCGCTGCGCCTGGCACGATCCACGATAACGACGGCGAATTTGAAGCTGCTGTGAATAGCGAAAATCTTTTTGCGATTCTCAAAGCTGAAAAGCCATTCCCATGTGCTTTCATTAAGAAATAGCTCCCGCAATTCCCGGGTGCCGGAGTCGGAATAAAGCGCGGCTGGAACGATGAAGCCCAGCCGCCCGGTGGGCGCCAGGAGTCGGTATGCGTACTCCAAAAAAAGCTTGAATAAATTCAGATCAGCTCCGCCTTGGGAAATAAACGCCGCCGCACCGAGCGTGGCGGAAGCGTGCTTGGCGCGGGCCTTGGTCCATGCCGAGGCGTATGCTTCCTGCTTTCCGCCACGCGCAATGGTGACGGTAAATGGCTCGGCGATGTTTGCCACCCAATTCGAGAGGCTTTTGTACGAGCCTTTTCTGGCGTCCCAAGAGGCGAGCACATCGGGCATGTTCTCGCAAAGTCTTTCCGCTGCACCCTTCGCCTCCTGCTTGCCGTAGCTGCGAAACAGTGGATCATACTCGGTAAAAAACTCCTGCGACGCGGGTTTGGCAACCTCCCAGGGCGGGTTGCCCAAAACCGCATCAAACCCGGCGCGGTCGGGGGTAAAGACATCGGGGAATTCAATTTCCCAATGAAAAAAGCGGTACTGCGTGCGCAGGCTGGCGACAATGGCGTCGCGTTCGGGTGTGGCCTGATGAAAATTCAGCGGCAGCGGCACATGCCTGAGCGATTCCTCATCCGTGGGCCAAAACCAGACCGCGCACCATTCATCCATCGCTCGCTGCAATTGCGAACGGGGCCTGCTTGCCACCAATTCTTTCTGATACATCCGTTCGCGCTGATCCGGGTCGGCAACGGAAACCTGGTGCAGAAGCTCAAAAACCATGCGGGCGGCGCGGGCCACATCGTCCACCGAGGCATCACCGGTGGGGAACAGCGGCGGTTGGTCTGTGAATTTTCCATCGATCAACCGCCGCATTTCCGGTTTTACTTTGGCCTCCAACAAATCCCGGATGCGCTTTGTGCGCGGTCCTTTGGTTTTCGTGTCCGGATCATCACCGCCATTACGCAGCCATGCCGCCACCGGGTAATCCGTTACGCGGTCCATTCGGCAGCCCACCAGCGAATTGCCTACCCGAATTTTGTGATCCAGAAAGGTAAAGGGAAGTTCGCGGTCCATGGTTTCCACCCACAGCGACACCCTCGCCAATTCCACGGCCAACGGATTGATATCCACACCATAAATGCATCGTTCCACAATGTGCCGTCGCAATAAGGCCTTCACCCGCTCCGGGAAGGCTTCCGCGCGCTGCGGATCAGCGGGTGAAAAAGGAATCATCTCCTCAGTGGCGGCACCGGTGCGTGGTTCGCCGAAGGGCAGCGTGATGCGCATGGCCTGCTGGTCATTTTCCAAATTGCGATGGAAGCAGAGCGATTCATAAAGGGCATCGGTGAGATAGTGCAGGGTCGCCACCAGAAATGATGCGCTTCCGCAGGCCGGATCGCATATTTTCAGGGCCAGAATCTCCTCCGGGGTCTTTGGAATCAGAATGTTTTCCGTGGTCCGTTGGAAGGCCAGTGGCGCAAGCGTGCGGTGAGTGGTGGGAACAGCCAGTTGGGGGCGGGTGTAAAAGGTACCGCTGCCTTTGCGAGTATTGCCTGCGCGGACCAGATAAAATTCACCGGGGGTAATAACCCGTTTAACAAGCGCGTCGGCTTCGGCATCAAGCCGCTGCTGGTATTGGCCATCGGTTTCTCGTGCCCGTTTTTTGCCAACCCATCCCGCCAGCCGAACCGCCGCCCTCGCCCACTCTCCGGCGGCCTGCAGGGCTGTTTCATCGGCAGGTTTGGTCGCAATTGACGCTTGAGATTCCAATTGGGTTTCCACATCGAGTTCTGGAGCGGCTTCATCGGCGGCTTCCTCTGGTGCCTCGCCTTCGTCCTGTTCCGCATCGTCGGAGGATGAGGTATCAGCAACGACTTTTTCTTTCTTAAATTTGGTCAGTAGTTCTTTTAGCCCCGCCGGGTCGTCCCGCAGCTGATCCTGCAGAACCTTCAGCGGCAGCACGGGCTCGCGCCCGATATTAAGGAAAATTTGAGGGCCGGTTTCCGCGTCCACTCTTTTTATGCGGTAATCGAGCAGCCCCTCATAAATCAGGCCGATGAATTCGGTGCGCAGGTCGGTGTAATCAACCGGGCCTTCCACGTAGGTTCTGGTGCGCCCGCGCATGACCGGCAACGGCCCACGCATGAGTTTTCGCAGCATCCGCGAGACGGTTTCGTCATTTATCGGGATGTTACGTTCGAGGATATACAGCGCACGGCTGATTGGATCGCCACTGTTTCGCTCGCCGGGACGAAACAACACACCACCATAAGGCCGAAAGGGAAAATTGCCATGCGGCGAGCCACCGTGCACGAGGCGGAACAGGGCTGCCAGTCGTGGCCACGCGGAGCGCTGGTTGGCCAATCCCTGCGTGCCGCCGTCGGTACTTTGCGATTGCTGGAGCATTTCGTAGAGTGTGCGGATTCCATATGATGTTGCGTAAGTGGGATCATCCGCCGGTAAAAGCTGCCGGGATTCGGCAAACAGACATACGACCATCCGCATAACAATGCGTGCCGCAGCCTGCATCAGGGCATCATTCACCTCGGGCTGCGTCAATTCCCCGGCGGGTGTATCGGCCAGCGGGGCCAGAAGTTTGTTATCCGTGCGGTGGGCAGTTGAGATCGAATCCAGCAGCAGCTCGACGCACTGCCGGACATTTTCCCGCAGGATGCTGGAGAGATCCGCCTGCCGGGTCCGGGATTCTTCGATGTGCTCCAGCAGGCCACAGCGCTGCGCCGATGTGGCGCTTAATGACTCCCGGGCAAGCAATTGCCGCAGTCCGGCCAGTTCTTCGGAACCATCGCCCTCATCAAACCAGCGCTGAGCGTCCCATTGGCACCACGACTCAAAGTCGGTGCCAGCATAGACGATTCGGAACTGCATTCCATTGGTCAGCAGCCCCAGCCGATGGCCCGTTCCGCGCAGCAGCTCGAGAAATTGCGAGTAGATGGTTCTGCCGCGCCCACGTCCGACCTGTGGCGAAGTATCCGCCATTATC
This sequence comes from Planctomycetota bacterium, assembly GCA_021810145.1. Lineage (GTDB taxonomy): Bacteria > Planctomycetota > Phycisphaerae > WQYP01 > WQYP01 > JAMDCX01. The sequence continues at coordinate 31,712 of JAJZJL010000016.1, forward strand.
AGAACGGCGGGAATCGCCTTGCCTTCATCGGCAAAGATGATCCGGTGCGGGCGAAGTGTTTGCGTGCGGCTACCAATGCGAACCATAGCGGTGAGAGATTCGGGGATCGCGTTCTGTTTGACCAAAACTGAGCCGGTTAACCCGATGCCGTCGGTCAGCAGCGTGTCCAACCACGCCAGGACTTTTTGGGCGTCGATGTGACCATCGGTCAGCGTCGCCTGAAAGGCGGTGTTGGCGTCGCGCAGCTTACGCCAGGTATGCGGCTTAATTGCCTCCGGCGTTGGGGAGTAACATTCCAGCAGAACAACAGGCGAGAGCAGCATTCCCTGATGCCGCAGTCGATACCACCAGGCGTGAGTGGCATTGGATTCGGTCATGAAGCTATATCCTCCGCATCCGCCGGTAGCAGATACACCAGCGCCAGAGGCAATACCCGGATTTCATGGATATTGAAGCGCCTGGGCAGCAGAACATTGACACGGTTGTCGCGCTCCGTCGTGAGTAATTCGCGGGTGCGCTCCACATCCCGCCGGAGAATGGCCATCTGTTCTTCCAATTCCCTGGATCGCAGCTTAGCGGCCACGTTGATATCCTCAAAAAGCGCCGGCTGTTGCGCCGCGGTCTGCTGTTCAAGCAGGTCGGCGGCCAACCGGTCCAGGGCCTGCTCACGACTGCGATCTTGCAGTTCCGCGAGCCGCGCACGGTAGTTTTCACGGGTGCTTTCAAGCTCATCCTTCAGATTGGCGTTGGCTTTGGTCCGTAGCGCTGTCTCCGATTGAGTCTTAATTTGTTGCAGGATAGCTTCTATACCAGAACGGTGGGAGGGCCATTTGGCGCGGATGATCTTGACGAACTTTTCCAGACGGGTGGATGATTGAATGGGCATGAACGTGGATCGCGCCACTGATTCGCTGAAAGCCGGATCTACGGCGGAAAGCTTTTCGCCCTCTATCCGAAATATCTCGGTTCGAACTTCATCATGCAGCGGTTCATGCAGCTCATTGACGGCGGTGATGGTGTAATGCAGCGACAGCAGCGCGTCGAAGCCGGTTTGGTGCAGGGCCGCCACGGACCAGCGATACAACGCCGTCGGATCGTGCAGTTGGCGGGCCAGCGTGGCGATGGCCTGCCTCATTATCGGGTGGCCGAGTCTCAGCAGCGCCTGGTGTTTTTTCAACCGCATGAGCCGCCTGCCGTTAATTTCTTCCTCAACAAGCGCGGAGTCAAAGACAATTTCCATGCGGTCGCCGGAGCCGACCGTAAGGCTTTTCTTAGCCAGCGGCTCCCAGCTTGGCGGCGGTGCCAGACGGTAGAAGCCCGATCGGCCATGAACCGGTTCCAGCTCTCCCTTGCCTTCCACGGTGATGGCGGCCTTCAGCAACTGCGCCAGTGCGTCCGGAGAAATATTCAGGCGCGCCTCCGTGCCTTCAAGCATCTCCCTGGCCCGGTGCATGAGCTTCTTTAATTCCGCAGGCGGGGACTCACCCAGATCAACGGCTTCCTTGGATGCGCTTTGGGCCTGCTGAACGAACAAATCAATGTCATCGAGTTCAGCGGGGTTTATTTCCCCGGCGAAGTGCCGCTGGATAGCACTATCAAATACAGGCTCCACGCTGCCCAAGTCGTTGCGCACTCGCTCTACTTTTTGGGCGATAAAATAGAGAAACCGGATGTCTTCTTCCTCATCGCACCGGAAATAATGGATACTCACATCCCGCATCTGCCCATGCCGCGACACACGACCGTTGCGCTGGAGAATTCTGGAGGGCGACCAGGGAATGTCATAATGAGTAATCCAGCGGCAGGCTTCCTGCATGTTGATGCCCTCCGACGCGGCATCAGTCGCCAGCAGCAGCCTCACCGCGTTGCCGGGGTCCTCAAAATCCCCCTTCACAGACTCGAATTCATCGGAGGTCATGCCGCCAAAAAGCAGATGCATGGTGTTTCGGTCAAAGCCTTCCCGAAGCAGCCTCTGTTCGAGATAAAGCAGCGTTTCCTTATACTCTGTGAACACGATCAAGCGTTCATCATCACGCAGCCTGCCGTTGGCAAAAAGGTTCTCCTTGATCCACCGCACCAGAGCCTCGGTTTTGGAGTCAGGTTTTTGGGCCAAAGCGGCTAGGGCGTGCTGATCTTCCACCACAGCCCGACCCAGGCCAAGGCGTTCCAAAGCGCTACTGACAAGGTTTTGTGCGGAATCCAGCTCAGCATCTTGTGATCGCAGCCAAGTGCGACCATGGCGAGCGGCGTCTTCCTCGAGCGTGGCGAGTTCAGCGTCGTTGCTCACCGGTTCATCGGCTTTCTGAGCGGCCAGACGCGCGAGATCAAAGAGGCTTTCCCGGCTCTCCACCTCGCTATTGGCCAGATGCCGCCACCACGTCCGGGCAAAGGCCAGCGGACATGAAAGCAGCCGCTTGGTCAGCAGCGAAAACATAAATTGGCCAACCCAGCGTTCCGAGGGCGAAACTCTCCCCAGTGCGGAGTGGCCGCGCGTGCGGTATTCGCGCAAGGCGGTGTAAAGGGCCGTTTCATCCGCAGTGAGTTTAAAGGGCAAAGCCACCGGATCAAGCTGGTCGGCAAAGGGCGGGATTAACGACTGGCGGTTAATGTCGTCCTTCAGCCGGCGCACCCTTACAGCCTCCAACTGATCGGTGTCTCTGGCTTCCATTTCACTGGTGATTCGAAAACGTACCGGATCGAGCAGTTCCAGCAGCCCGGTGAAACAGATGGTTTTGCCATTGTGCGGCGTGGCCGAGGCAAAAATGCGGTGCTCGAAGAGAAAACGGATTTCCCGCAGCATGTTGGTGCGCTGGCTGGCACGCGTTCCGCTCTGGGGCGCAAAATGATGACATTCATCCACGATCAGCATGTCCCACGGCGCATGGGCTTTGCCGCGTTGGGTTGGATTGCCTTCCGCGCCCACGCCGGACCCGTTTAGAAATTGCTGGAGCACGTCCGGCATGCGCAGGTAATCCATCGAGGCGATCACGCGGGGTAACGCCCGCCACGGATTGGTGTCAATTCCCAATTTTCGGCGCATCTCGAAGGTACTGTCGGCATCAATGATTTCGAATTCAAGATTAAATCGCCTTCGCAATTCGTATTTCCACTGCCGTTGAAGCAACGCCGGGCAAATCACCAGCACCCGCCGCACCCGCCGCCGCAGCAGCAATTCTTCGAGCACCAGGCCGGATTGGATCGTTTTCCCCAGTCCCACACCATCCGCCAGAAGCAGGCTTACGCGCGGCATGGACAGTGCCCGCAGCACCGGTTCCATCTGATATGGATGAATCTGGATTGCCGAATTCCACACTCCCAGCAGCGGCTCATCGTCGAGCTTACCGGGGGCACGCAGCCGATTAAGGCGCGTCCAGCGGTGGGAATTGACGAACGCCTGGATCACATCGGGGGTATCAGGTTGGTGGGCGTCAACGCTTGGAAGCGACGTTTGCCCCAATATTCGACCCGTCGATTCAATTTCCCAAAGAAGTTGTTCTGAGGCCGGAAATTGGCAGTCATCCAGGTATTCAACGTCAACGAGGTGCACGCGGCCAGAGTTGGGATTGTCATAGCCATCCACCGCCCGGACTGTGGCCAGTCGATGCCGAACATGCACCGCCTGGCCAACTTCTGGAATCTGAATATTTAGTTCGCCAGCCGCCGCCATAAAAATCCCAGGTGTCCCAACCCGGCCCGGCCACGTCCACGCCGTTCCGACATGCAGGGGATTCTATGCCAATATTTGAGATTGGTACAGCAGTGCTAGCCAACTTCCGTGCCCGGCAGCGTTTCCACCCGCAAATAAAATAACGCCACGGCTTCTTTGCGTTCTTCGGGCGCCAGCCCTGCGGCATCAAGCAATCGGTTCCAATTGTCACGGAGGTCTTGCAAGCTCTGAATGCCGTCAAAACCGATGGAACCTGATTTGCGGATATAGACCAGTTCACCCCACTTGGCGGAAAAATTGGCATCTAAAAAAATATTGTCATTGGGCCTTGATATCTCCGGGGATAACTGGTACAAGGTGAGGCCATGAGAGGTAACGGTAACAATACGATTGGCACTCCGGAATCGGGGATAGAGCTGCCCCAAAAACTGTCCCAAAAGCTGTCCCTATTTCAGGGTCTCGTATCGCATATCTGGGCTACCCACAGGCACTTATCAGAAATCCATAAACCCTTGTGGAATAAGGAACTACGCCGAAAATACGCATTTATCAACAACATCGCAATATCCCACCTGAATAATCCCACTCTCTCCGTTAAAAGCAATTGCGCTTTCAAAAACCCTTGTCCTACAAGGGTTTTTGCGTTTTGGCGGGTGGTGGCCCCGGTGGTGTAAACGGGGCAGGGGCGCTGGCGGTGTGTTATTGCAGGTTTACGGTTGGAAATTCCGAACTGATCAACCTTTCGGCAGCGCGCATGCCTGCAGGAAAATCGCCGCCCGGCCGGATTTACTGGATTGTTATCATGGGCGCCCAAGTGTGTTGCCCCCCGTGCCGCGGCGCGGTCCGAATCGCAGTGCCGCACGATGCCGGCAGCGGCACCCGCAGCCGGGGTATGACGCACCATTTATAAAAAGCTTCTGATTTTGTATCGTACCTTGAAGCAATAGGTTACCATATTGCATGGACAGCCAACTGAAGTAGTGGCCGTGAACGTCCGACGAATCTGCGGCCAGGTTTTGAGGGTGTCAATGATGCGAAAAAACAAACGGGTTTTATTTGTCGGAAATCTGGCCATTGCCTACAACCGCGATGTGCTGCGCGGCGTGGCTGAATATGCCGGACAGCAGCCGGCGATTCGGGTTTTCTTTCCGGATAACTTTCATCCGGCGGATTTACCGGCACTGATTCGTTGTGATATTCATGGTGTGATTGTGGCGGGTTGTCCGCCCGCGTGGAAACTCCCGGAAAGAATTTCCCGCCGCGGTGTTCCGGCGGTTGATGTTTCCGCGGAATTGGAGACTTCCAGTTTGCCGCGTGTTGTTACGGATGATGCGGCGGTGGGGCGGATGGCCGCGGACTACTTTATTGACCGTGGATTCAAACGCCTGGTCTATTACGGCATGTCGCAACGCTACTGGTCCGACGCGCGGCGCGATGGTTTTATAGCGCAGGCCGCAGCTCGTGGCGCTGATGCCCGATATTTCCATAAACAACAGGCGGAAGCGGAAGATCGTGCCGGCCTGTTTCCCGGAACCGCCGCGAGCTGGCTTAAAAAGTTGCCCAAGCCCACCGCGATCTATGCCGGTGATGACCTTCTCGGTGCCTACCTCGTGGAGGCCTGCCGGCACTTAAGAATTCGCGTGCCGGAAGATATGGCCATACTGGGCACCGACAATGACGATTTATACGGCCAACTCCGAACGCCTCATTTATCCAGCATTCTCCTGGATAGCCGAAACATCGGCATACAGGCCATGGCGATGCTGTATCGATTGATTCGCGGTCGCAAGGTAAAAGCCAAGACCGTTCTGATTCCACCGGTACGGGTTATCACCCGCCTGTCATCGGATATCTTCGGCGTGGAGGACGAATTGGTGCGCGAGGCGCTTGGCCTAATTCAGCAGCATTTAAGCAGCGGTGTGTCGGTCAAATGGCTGGCGGAAAGGCTTGCCGTGTCCCGGCCTACCATGGAACGGCATTTTGAAGCCGCACTGAATCGCAGCCCGGCGACGGAAATCCAACGCATTCAGATGGAAACCGCGCGCCAACTCATATTGGATTCGGATATGCCCATTGCCGATGTGGCGCAGAAAGCGGGCTACAGTTCGCCGCGGCAGTTCAGCACGTCGTTCCATGATTACTTTAATGAAACGCCCCGAACGATGCGTAAAATGCACCGCTATGCGGCTGCTGCGTCACCGGATTCTGGAACCAGAGCATCGGTTGCGGCCGCACAAAGTCATGCGGATCGTTCAACGCTTTAACCGTACCGCCCATCAGACGTTGGTAGAAATGTAACAGCCGCTGGAAACCGCTGTCCAACGTCGCTTATGAGTTACCTTTCCGCTTAAAAGGGGATCGCTTTTGCGGCGGCAAACAACGTGGCGCGAAATGACAGATGCATGAAGTGCCGTCCGCGATATTCAGTAAAATGGAGAAGTTGTAATGAAAATACCGGTGGTTTTATCCTGGAGCGGCGGCAAAGATTGCGCGATGGCGCTTTATGAGCTTTCTCGCTGTGCGGATTATCAGGTTGTCGCACTTCTTACAACCGTCTCGGAAGAATATAAGCGCATCAGTCACCATGGCGTAAGGGAGGAATTACTCGAACTTCAGGCGCGGGCCATTGGTCTTCCGCTGGATAAAATCTATTTACCGTCAAACAACTCCCGCCCCTGTACCAACGCGGTTTATGAACAGATCATGGCTGACGCGATGCGGCGATATATCCGGCAAGGCGTTAATACCGTGGGTTTTGGAGATTTGTTTCTTGAGGATTTGCGGGCATGGCGCGAAAAAAATCTTGCAACAATTGGAATGCGGGCCATATTTCCGCTGTGGAAGCGCCCAACCGGCGACCTGGCGCGGCAGTTGATTGCTCTGGGGTTCAAGGGGTATTTGTCCTGTGTGGAGGGCAAGCTTGGTCCCGGTTTTGCGGGACGAAGTTTTGATTCTCTCTTGCTAGCCGATCTGCCACCGCATATCGATCCCTGTGGCGAAAATGGAGAATTTCACACATTTATATATGATGGTCCGGTCTTTTTGCATCCGGTTCATACACAACTGGGGGCGGTAGTGGTGCGCGACGGGCGGTATTACGCGGATTTATTGTCGGCCGATGCTCCACACCACCAACCGATGGACGCAACGGCAATACCGCCGGTGTAATCATGCCGCAACAATCAGGCCCTCCCCGCTCAAGCCGGGGCAGGTCTGGCGATTGAATCGGCAGATCGGGATTCGCGTCTAATGCACCGCATATTGCTTATGCGGTCACAGGCCTCTTTTTTACATGCAGCCGGGAGAAGACTTGTTAAGACCGGCGTTGTGTTTTAAGCTACCGGTCTGATGCGTGATTGGTTCACAGTTATAGAAGGTGATTTTTTATTATGAGCAGCAGCGAATTTTCCAATGTACAGGTTCCCTCACACGGACAAAGCATTACCATGGGGGCGGACAGAAAACTGCACGTTCCGGATCATCCGATTATCCCGTTTATTGAAGGTGATGGAACCGGACCGGATATCTGGCGGGCCAGCGTACGGGTGTTTGATGCGGCGGTGGAAAAAGCCTATAAGGGGAAACGCAAAATCGCCTGGATGGAGGTCTACGCCGGTGAAAAATCATTCCTGAAATTTAAAACCGGCGAAAGCGCCGGCGATGCCAAGGCCTGGTTGCCTGATGACACGGTTAATGCCTTTCGCAAATTTCTCGTAGGTATCAAAGGGCCGCTGACCACGCCGGTGGGCGGCGGAATACGCTCCCTGAATGTGGCGTTGCGGCAACAGTTGGATCTATATGTATGTGTGCGGCCTGTGCGATATTTTAACGGCGTGCCGAGTCCGGTTAAGCGGCCGCAAGCCGTTGACATGGTCATTTACCGTGAAAATACCGAAGATATTTATGCCGGAATCGAATGGGCGGCCGGGTCGCCGGAAGCTCAAAAGGTGTTGAAGTTCATTGAGGCCGAATTTCCACAGACGTTCAAAAAGGTTCGTTTCCCGGCTACCTCGGGTGTGGGCATTAAGCCGGTCAGCAGGGAAGGGTCGCAGCGGCTCATTGGGGCGGCCATTGATTATGCCATTGCCCATAAGCGCAAAAGTGTCACGCTGGTGCACAAAGGCAATATCATGAAATACACGGAAGGGGCCTTCCGTGACTGGGGTTATCAACTCGCTAAGGAAAAATATGGTGCCGTCGAAATCGATGGTGGCCCCTGGTGCAAGTTGCCCAATGGCATTGTCATTAAAGATTCCATTGCCGATATAACCCTCCAGCAGGTGCTCACACGGCCCGAAGAATTTGATGTTATTGCCACTCTGAATCTCAATGGCGATTATTTAAGCGACGCTCTGGCGGCCCAGGTTGGTGGCATCGGCATCGCGCCGGGGGGAAATATTAATTATCACACCGGCCATGCCGTATTTGAAGCCACGCATGGTACGGCACCCAAATACGCCAATCAGGATAAGGTCAATCCCGGCAGTGTCATTCTTTCCGGTGTCATGATGCTTGAGCACCTCGGCTGGCAGGAAGCAGCCGATTCAATCGTCAAGAGTCTGGAACGGACCATTGGCGAGAAAGTTGTAACCTATGACTTTGCCCGGCTCATGACCGGAGCCAAAGAGGTTAAATGCAGCGAATTTGCCGATGCGCTTATTGGCAATCTGGCCTGAAGCCTGTGCGTTGCCTATAATAAGGGCGTTTGATAGATCGGCTGCCCAGCGCAACGAAAAATGCCATGATCCGCCCGGCCCGGCAAACCTCCGGCACCGAAAAGCCGGTAAATGTATGCCAAAAAGTCGCTTGCAGTGACGGCCCACAGACTATAAGGTATATGGTTCAACCAAGGGCTTGGTGATGCAAGATCCAACGGTTTGATGGCGGCTCCGACTGCTGATAGTCAGTTGGAACATGTGAAGGTAACCATTAGTGTCCGCATTGCGGCAAAGGATTGACTATGAGCGAACAATTTAAAGATAAAACAGTGCTGGTTGTCGATGATGACGCCGATGTTCTTGCCACGATCACGGCTGCCCTGTCAACAACCGGGGCCAAAGTTATCTCCGCTGGAGATGGCAATACCGCCGTGGAAATGGCTGAAAAAGATCAACCGGATCTTATCGTATTGGATATGATGTTACCCAAACGCAGTGGCTTTCTGGTGGTGGAACGAATCAAAGCCCGCAAACCCAAGGGCAGCAAGCCGTTTGTTATTATGATTACCGGTAATATGGGAACCCGCCATAAAACCTATGCCGAGACTTTGGGCGTGGATGACTACATCAACAAACCATTCCGTATCGACCGGCTTATTATGTCGATGGACAAGTTGCTGAACCCGGCACCGGCCGCATCGTAATGGCGCTGCGGTGGTCGCCGCAATTGGAACCCGCTTATGCCGGAGCTTCCGGAAGTTCAGGAAGTTCGCCGTTCGCTTGAGCCATTTGTGCTCAATGTACCGATTATGGACGTAACAGTCCTGCGAAATAGCTATATCCGAACGGGTGCCGGATCCATTTCCGCATTGATCGGGCGAAGGGTTCAGCGAACGCTGCGCCATGGCAAAAAACTTTTCTGTATTTTTGATGACGGGCAGGTGCTGCTGATCCACCTTGGCATGAGCGGCTGCATTGCTTGTTGCAGGCCCGAAGAACCGCTGCAACCTCACACGCACTATTTGATGCAATTGGCCACCGGTTATCAATTCCGCATGCGGGACCCGCGCCGGTTCGGGGGGCTGTGGCATTATTCCAGTTGGGCTTTGGCGGAACAATCGGAAATAACCGGAAAAATGGGGGTTGACGCACTGGATGTTACGGCCATGCATTTTTCGGCATGGCGCAATAAGCAGGGCCGCTTGAAAACGGACCTGCTTTCCCAGCGCACGGTAGCCGGCTTGGGAAATATATATGTTGATGAGTCGCTCTGGCTGGCCGGCCTGCATCCGCTCCAGAGGGTCAATAAGCTCCGGGACCGGCATGCTTTGGCCCTTGCCACAGCCATTCGCGCGGTGCTCAACAAGTCCATTACCATGGGGGGAACAACCTTGCGCGATTATCGCAATGTCGCGCAACAGAAGGGGCAATTCGCGCAAAGTCTGTGCGTTTATGGCCGGGCAGACCTGCCATGTTTGCGCTGCGGCAGTACCCTGATTTCCAGAACCATCGGCGGCCGCACCACCGTCCTGTGCCCTCAATGCCAACGACGAATCTGACCCCGCCGCCTCAGGGCCTGTCTGAAAAATCCGATGCGGGTTCATTGGCTTGGCAATTCGGCACACCAGGGAAACAACGGGCAAACTGGCTTTTGGCGTCGGCGGGTATCTGCGATGGCGAATCGGATTAGCTTCCTGACAGGATGACGTGGACCGCCCCGGCGCGCACGGGGTAAACTCTCTAAGCGGACTGCGCGGATACGGGGCGACGCGGTACTGTGTTACCTTAATTGGGGACAGCATTGGCTTTGGTTCGGGGTTTGAGCCTCCAGAGATGCCTCGTTCACGTTCTGGAACATCCGCGCAGGAGCTTTACCCCGTGCGCGCCGGGGCGGTTTCTTGCCGTTTCTGTTGATTTGGAGGCGACAGTGGACCACGGATGTCACGGATGAAACGGATACGGGTGAAACGCTTAACAACGAGCAACGGATCCCGGCGCGACGGTGAACAGCGAGCAATGGGGAATTTGTTTTGCGGGCACGGCGGGTATCTGCGGTGGCGAGCTGGATTGGAGCATGGATTTGACTGATGGTGCCGGTAACGGCAGAGTGGGTATTACTATATTAAGTAGAATCACAGAATTTCGGGTCAAAGTTAGCTTTGCAGAACGGACAGCATCCGGTGGATCGTATCAACCACGGCTGGATCGCTCGCAGTGCCGCTTCTCATGTCACACAGGAAGTTTTTTCGAGCGCAGGAAGATCAGCAGCACAAACAGATAGGCGGCGCACGACAGCACCAGATGATGGTGGAACCCTCTGAATCTTCGTAATGGTCAAAGCCCAAATCAGTATTATCACGCTGGAAAAATTGTTCGATGGCGAAACGTCCCCGGCTCCATCGCATACAACGTTTGGCGGTGGGCGGAGCCTTGAGAGAAGCCCGGTACAGATGGTAAGGGTGGCCGTGGCCCGCGGGCCAGTCCACCACCAGATACGTCTGCGGCCTGTCACCAGTCTGTTCATTAAGATCGCCTGACACATAGACCGGCAGCCATCCGATGGGCGTGGTACGCTTACCACCGTCGGCGTTATGCCAGGCCACAGGGTGCCACTCTGGCTGCGCCGCAGGTCACAATGCTCCGCCTCTGAACGAACCGCCGCTATTATCCGTTACCACCAGTGGTGAATTCGTGCCGCCATCACGTCACAGAAACGGCATGGACGCAAAGTGGAGTATCGATGTAGTATCAAGCGCGTCCCGGTTCAGCTTCACGAGAATGTTTTATTTGCGCGAGATCTGCCCAAACGTCCCGCCGTGCAAGAAATCATGCACTTCCTTGCGGTGAAGAAAATCCAGCGGAAAGCCGAGTTCGATTTGGCTGATTTCATCCAATTGCGCCACTTGTTTGGCTTCAAGCGCCCATTGCAAACAATTCAAGTTGTCCTCGAATTGAGAAAACTTCCGGGCACCGAGAATTGGAATGACGCGGTGCTTTGAACGCAACCAATTCAATGCAATTTGCGCCAATGATCTGCCGGTCGCCTTGGAAATTTCAGCCATCACGTTGATTGTGGTCAAACTGCGTTCTGACATTTCCGTGGGCAAGCGTTGTCTTAAACCTTCTTTGCTCGGATTTGAGCCTTTAGCGTATTTGCCGGTCAATATTCCGCTGGCCAGCGGCGACCATGCCGTGACGCTCATGTCAAGCGCCTCGGCCATCGGAATTAATTCACGCTCTGGAGTTCGCTCAAGAAGATTATATTCAATCTGTAGACCGACGAAGGGCGACCAGCCACGCAATTCGGCAAGCGTGTTGGCGCGTGCTATCCACCAAGCAGGCGCGTCCGAAATGCCAACGTAAAGAATTTTTCCCGCGCGAACCAAATCGTCCAAGCCGCGCATAACTTCCTCGATTGGCGTCAGTTCGTCCCATGCGTGGACCCAGTAAAGGTCAACGTAATCCAAACCAAGCCGTTTCAAGCTGCAATTCAACGCCTCGACCATGTGCTTGCGGTGATTACCCCCGGCATTCGGGTCCCCCGGCTTTCCATTGAAACTGTATTTGGTGGCAATGATAAAATGCCCGCGGTCCGACTTGGTAAACTCGCCAACCATCTTCTCGCTGGTGCCGTTGGTATAGAGGTCAGCGGTGTCAACGAAATTGCCGCCAGCGTTCGCAAACATGTCAAACATCTTACGGCTCTCATCTTTGTGTGCTCCCCAGCCCCACTCTTCGCCAAAAGTCATGGTGCCGAGGCACAGTTCCGAAACACGGAGGCCGGATTTTCCGAGCAGTTTGTACTTCATGATGTGTTCCTTTCAGCCTTGACTGGTTTAAATCGCAAAGTCGATGAAGTTCCAGACATCTACCGGCGGTTCGAAGAATTCTGTTTCCATCTTAAACGTTTTTATGCCCCACATTTAGCCCCATTGGGTGTACTGTCTGGTGGTTTAGGGACGCGAATGACGATAAAGCGAGGAAGATTCTGTGTCAAGCCCAAGTTAAAAGTTGTCAAGCCAAAGTTAAAATGTCCGCTATTTACCAAAGTTAAAATGTCGTCCCTCCCGGGACGCAGCGGGACGGGGTTTTGGGGGTTCGCCCGCTAACCGTGCGGTGGAGCGAGGGGGGACGACGCTGGTAGTGGCAGAACGGAGCCGACAGGACGACATGATGTCATGGCACGCAAACCCGGAAATACTCCCGGCGGCTGGGTGTACCAGGTACGCTCCGGCGGTGCCGAGGTGCTGCATTTTAGACCGTGCGCGGACGGCCGCGGGTTTCCACTCCGCGGCTGCATGGTCGGAACCAGATCGCGTTGTGCCGTGAGCAGATCATTGTGGCGGCGGCAACCAATTGCTTTGCGTTCTTTGCGCCTTTGCGGTAATAATCGCTATGCCAAATGCTGAATCGTAAATCCTAAGTGCTAAATTCTCAACGCACTGAATCTGCGCAATCTGGGCAATCTGTGGATTGCCTCGTGCCGCCTTTCCCGGTTTCCAAAATCCATAACCAGTCCCGAGTCGCCGGGATAGAATGAATTGAAAGCGCAGCGCTTCAAAACGCTCCTAACTCCCAACTCCTGACTCCTCACCCCCTCTCCGCGGCTTCGTGCCGGGGTGCCTACGTCCTGCATCCGGCGCTGGAATTGTGGAATTGGTTCAGGCTGGATTCGGGCTGGACGCGGGTGGCCGGCGGGCTGAGCGTTCGCCGATACTGTCGAGTGCTTTCGCGGGGGGAAAAGCTGTTGCAGGCTTGAATTTGGACTTAAAACTCCTAAAATATCCTTCATGACACATACGCAGTTGCAAATTGAATCGTTTCCCCTGGAACTATCTGATCCGGTCAACGCCGCGATACTGGCGGTATCGGAGGATCGCATCCAGGGTTTCCACCGTGATCCGCTGGGCGAAATCGCCAGGCTTTCCGGAATTCCCGTCTTACAGGTGACTCAACGCATTGCAGCCCTGTTGCGGGCCGGAGTGATTCGTCGCGTGCGGCAGACGCTGCTGGCTACCAACCTGGCGTCCGGTGCCCTGGTGGCGTGGGAGATTCCGCCAGGTTGTTTAAGCGCGGGCTTTGATTATCTTTTTCAACGCGATCCCTTTTCCGGTCACGTGGTGATTCGTTCAACGGATGGCGAAACCACAGGTTCCAAATATCGTCTGTGGACAACGCTTAAAGTGCCGCAGGGCTTTTCACTGGATAAACATTGCGCCTATTTGATGAAACAGATCGGAGCCTTGTCGTTTAAGATTATGCCGGCCCGGAGGCTTTTTGCGCTGGGAGTCGGTCATGTGCGGCGAAAGGGGATGGAGCCGGGCAGTAAATCAGAGGAATTGGCGGATGTTCTTGAAACCCGAAGCGTTGAACTCACGGACCTGCAATGGCAGGTATTAACCGCATTGAAGCGTGAATTTTCGCCGGATGAACTGACTGTCAATCTCTGGGATCGGCGGGCGCAGGAGGCCGGCGTGAGCCTGGAGGAGTTTTACGCGGTGGCGGATCAATTGCACGCGCTGGGCGTGATCGGTCGCTTTTCAACGTTTCTGGAACATGTCAAGCCACTGCCAACTGGTGAGAAAGTAACGCAGTACAACGCGCTGTTTCACTGGGCGGTGCCTGCAGGGCGGGAAATTGATGCCGGGCGGCAGGTTGGCCGGTTTCATATTATGACTCACGCCTACTGGCGCGAAGGGGGGGTGGAATTTGGAAATGTCAATATCATGGGAGTGGCCCACGGAAAAGATAAAAATCTGCTCCTGGCGCATAAGGCGGCCATGGATGCGCACCTGGCGCAGGTGGGAATTCCGGTTTCCTACACCAATGTATTCTGGGGCGGGCGCAGTGAAATAAAACCCAGTGAAATTGTTCCGCAGGCCTACCGTGACTGGTGCGCACAGCAGGGCATTGATCCGGAATCCATGCGACAGTAAATCTGCCGAATGGCAATACCGGCCCGGTTGGACCGCCGTTAATTCTCTACACGCGGATATGCCCGTTGCCCGTGACGATAAATTTATAAGTACACAAATCTGCCGCGCCCATTGGACCGCGGGCGTGAAGTTTATCGGTGCTGATACCGATTTCCGCCCCCAATCCATATTCAAAACCATCCGCCCAGCGCGTTGATGCGTTGACCATCACGCTGGCGGAGTCGACATTTTGAATGAATGTGTTGGCCGCACCAATATCACTGGTGATAATGGCATCGGTGTGCTGCGAGCCGTACTGGGTAATATGAGCGATGGCTTCATCAATCGAATTAACCTGTTTGATGGCCACAATCATATCCAGAAACTCCGCTCCCCAGTCCGATTCAACGGCCAATTTGGCGTTTTGCAACAGCCCCTGGCTGCGGGCGTCGGCACGCATTTCCACTTTGGCTTCACGGAATTTGGCGGCCAGACGGGGCAACACCCGCGCGGAAATGTCTTTATGAACCAGAATACATTCCGTGGTGTTGCAAACCGCACAGCCATCAACTTTGGCACTGTATGCCACGTTGACGGCCATATCGGGGTCGGCGTATTTGTCAATGTAAATGTGGCATACGCCCTTGTAATGCTTGATAACCGGAATGGTGGCTTGATCCACCACCGCGCGAATCAACGATTCGCCACCGCGCGGAATCGCCAGGTCCACCAGACCTTCCGCGGTAACCAGCACGCCCACCGCCGCACGATTCGTGGTGGTAATAAGCTGTACCGCATTGGGATCCATTTGCGACTGGATCAGGGCCTCGCGAATAATTTCTGCAATGGCCTGATTGCTGCGGATCGATTCCTTCCCGCCGCGCAGAATGCAGGCATTGCCGCTTTTCAGGCAAAGCGCCGCCGCATCGCTTGTCACATTGGGACGACTTTCATAAATAATGGCTATCACGCCAATCGGAACGCGCCGCTTTTCCACCCGCAGGCCGTTGGGCCGATCATACGCTTCGATCGTTTGTCCAACCGGGTCGGTTTGTCCGGCGATTTCCCGTACACTGACCGCCATGGCGTCAAGCTTTTTTTCCGTCAACGTAAGCCGCGATATCATGGGCAACGCAAGATTGTCATTTTTGGCATCTCGAAGATCGGCCGCATTGGCCTCGAGCAACTCCGCTTTGCGTGCGATAATGCCATCGGCGATCCGCAGCAGGGCGGCATTGCGAACGTTGCCGCTTAAGGTCGCCAATTGTCGCGCGGCCTGCCGGGCCTGCCGGGCCATGGTGAGAATGTCTCGGGTGATATCGGCCAGATCGGTCTGACCGATGTTGGCTGCGCCGGGTTTAACATCTGAAATCGTTGAGCTTTGCATGGCAACTCCTATGGGTCCTGAACCAAATGTTATTTTAGCATATTTTTCTCCGATGCGCGTGCGATATGATCCCGGCAAAAGGCGGACAGACGCTTGAAATTCCGTTATGCTGCAACTCCGATGCCGGGTAGAATGCGGTTGTATGGAATAATGCCATGAACACACCAATGGAATCGAATCAGCAGAAAAACCCGCTTTCGCCGGAGCAACTGGCGCAAATTGGCGAAGCGCGGATGAATGCTTCGCAGATTTTGCGGGCGGCGCTGATTGCACACCGCGAGTTTGTGGGGCTTGTTCTCATGGGAGCGCTGACGGCAATGTTTGCCTGTTACGGAGGCATCAGCGTTTCTTCTCTGATTATGGGACTCTGGATGATTGTGGGCGGAATTATCGAACATCTTGGTGAACAGCGTATTCGACGATTGGACCCCGATGTTTTCAAAATCCTGGTTCGAAATCAGATCTTGCTGGGTATCATGTTTGTGGTAATCAGCGCGTGGTGGATGCTGACAGTTGCAACGGGATCGGATAAGGATTTGGCTGGCACCGGCCAGACCTTGAATAATCTCGGTATTGCCGCCACGCAGATGATGCCACTGGTGAAATTGATGCTGTACGCCGCCTATGGCTCGGTGGGGGTGTTCGGTATTTTCTGGCAGGGATATCTGGCCTGGTACTACAGCCGCCGCCAAAAGCAATTGATGGAATATATTCAAGAAACGCCCAAATGGATTCTCGATATGCAACAGTCCGGCATTTTAGGATAACAGTTCGCCGGGAATCTCCAGAACCATGTTGTCATACGCCACACGAACATTGTCGGGTAAATCTCGCTCGATATCCTGATGGCTCACATCATGCGACAGGTGCGTAAAATAAGCGCGCCGCGGTTTGAGATCATCAATGATGGCCAGAGCCTGTGAAAAAGACAGATGCGTGGGGTGCGGCCGCGGGCGCAGAGCGTCGATAATTAGTGTATCCAGGTTTCGGAGATTGGCTCGCTCTGCGGCCGGGATATCCGCACAATCGGTGCAGTAGGCGAAGTTGCCAATGCGGAATCCCAACACAGATGCCCGCCCGTGTGGCAGCACAATGGGTTGCCACCGCACGCCAAAAATGTCGTGCGGGCCATCAATGATTTTCGGTTCCAACTCCGGACGGTACACGCCGGCTTGCGTCTGGCGTGTGAATGCATAGCTGAATGCCTGCTGCAGCGTGCGCATGGTGGCTTCGGCGGCATAAACGGGCAGCGGAGATCCCAAAATGGTGTTAAATCGTCGGATATCATCGAGGCCAAAGATATGATCAGCGTGGCCATGCGTAAAAACCACGGCATGAATCAAGTCCACTTTGTTGGCTATCGCCTGAAGCCTCAACTCCGGCGTGGTATCCACCAGAACCGATTTGCCGCCGTAAGAAACCAGAATGCTGCAGCGCGTGCGCTGATCGCGTGTATCCGTGCTCAAGCAGACTTGGCAGTGGCATCCGATCATGGGAACTCCAGCCGAGGTGCCTGAGCCAAGTATCACGATTCGTAATGGAGGCATTTGCTTCATAAAGGTAAATGTAAGCGTCATCAAATTTTGAAGCAAGTTGGAAAATGTGCCGATAATTTTCATATCGCCACCGCAATGGCCGGGGATTCTGCCGCCACCCGCAGGAAGCCGGGCCAAAGTGCTGAAAAAAGCGCGTCACCTTCTAATGGTGATGCCGGAGAAGTAATGTTAAGGAGCCTCCTTGATGATTGTAAGGCCTTTTGAGATTATGAGTTTTCTGATCGTGGAAGATGATGTCGGACGTTTGATGGCTTTGGCGGAAGCTTTTACCGAAGCTCGAATCTATAACAAGCTCGTTGGCTTGCCAACTGGAAAGGCCGCTTTGGAATATCTCGGATCAGGAACCCACCATTCGGGGAAAACCGCGGCCGATGCGCTGATGTTCAGTGATGTCATGTCGGACATTTCATGGCAGGAATTGGTGCGGACAATCAAAGGCAATCCTTTATTTGAACATTTGCGGCTGGTGCTTTTGACGGACAAACCCGTTAAGGAAATTATTTCCGGTGATATGGGCAGCGCGGTGGATTTGATTTTGCCGCGGGAAATCCGTGCCCATGAACTCATGGAAAGTCTGCACAAAATTCCCGGCTCCTGGTGCAGTTTTGTGCGCCCCAGTCCCAATGAGCCGCCCAAGCCCGTGGGGCAAACATCCGGCACTTCAGCATTGCATTCTGATTCCCCAGCTCCCGTAAGTAACTATGACATTGCTGCATCCGCCATGTGAATTCCCGCGAGAAAACCCGTGGAAAAGGCGAGTTGCAGATTATATCCGCCACTGGGGCCGGTCAGGTCCAATACTTCCCCGGCAAGAAAAAGCCGCGGATGAATCCGTGATTCCATGGTGTCCGGATTGACTTCATCAAGCCGCACGCCGCCG
>JAJZJL010000141.1 GCA_021810145.1 Planctomycetota bacterium
TCTCCACTCATCGAGTTGCTCATGCCGGTCAGGTGGTGAAGCCCGGCGATAAAGTTCAGGTGAAAATTCTGGCGGTGGATCTGGAGAAAAAACGAATCAGCCTCTCGGCGGCACAGGTGCAGCGCGACACCGCGCCGGCGGCGACTGAGCCAGGTGCAACTTCCTCCGCAAACAGCAGCACCAGTGCTGCAACGGCCGCGGCCGCCGCGAATACGCCGGGCAAATCGGGCACCAAGCCGGTGAAGAAAATGGCGCTGCGCGGCGGCCTTTGAGGTTTTTATCCTTGACTCTAACGACAATCAAACTAGGATACATGATGTCTTAAATTTTTGGCAGGTGCTGCATGGCTCGCAAACGTAAAGATGTTACAGAAATTCTTGTGGAAATGGGGGCCATCAAACCGCCCGTCGCCGCCAAAGCCCAGGAAGAGGCTCGCAAGTCATTTAAGCCCATCGAAGAAGTGCTGGTGGAATCCAAAGCCGCCTCGGAGGAAGATGTTACCAAAGCCATGGCCATTCAGAATGACATGGAATACATCGATCTGGATAAAAACGCCATGGCGGTCAGCGATTTTCGGCTTCTGCCGGCCGACCTCATTAAGCGCCATCAGGTTCTGCCGCTGGGTGAAGAGGGCGGAAAACTCCGCATTGTCATTGGTGATCCCAATGATCTCGAAACGCTCGAAGCGCTGCGTTTTCGGCTCAACAAACCGCTGGAAACATGCCTGGCGGTAAAAAGCAAAATAAAAAAACATATTGAACGGCTGTTTTCCGAAGAGCAGAAATCCATTGACGAAATGATCCGCAAGATCAGTATGGATCGCGGAACATCGATGGATATGTCGGTGAAAGAAGTCACCAAAGACGGCGAGGAAGCTCCAATTATCCGTCTGGTTTCCGCCATTATCACCGAAGCGGTTAAAGCCCGGGCCAGCGATATTCACATTGAACCCATGAAAGACCGTATCCGCGTGCGGTACCGCATTGACGGTGTATGCGTGCAGCGCGACAACCTCCGCAAACAGATGCAGAACTCGGTTATCGCCCGATTGAAAATCATGTCCGGCATGGATATCGCCGAACGCCGCCTTCCGCAGGACGGACGCATTAAAATGGGGGTTGATGGCTCGGATATTGACTTCCGTGTCAGCACTTTGCCGGCGTATCATGGCGAGTCGCTCGTGCTGCGTATTCTCCGGCCTGATAATGTCAAAATCGGTATTCAACGCATGGGCTTTGAAGAAGAGGATTACAACCGGTTCAAACGCATTATCTCGCGTCCCAATGGCATTTTTCTGGTTACCGGACCCACCGGTTCAGGCAAAACCACCACGCTGTATGGTGCCCTGGCGGAACTCAACACGCCGGATCGCAAGATCATCACCGCCGAAGACCCGGTGGAATACAACTTCGCCGGTATTAATCAATGTCAGGTGCGCGAAAGCATTGGGTTAAGTTTCGCCAAAATTCTCCGCTCCATGCTGCGGCAGGCACCGAATATTATTCTCGTCGGTGAAATCCGTGACCGTGAAGTGGCGGATGTGGCCGTTCAAGCCGCGCTGACGGGGCATCTGGTTTTCAGCACGCTGCACACCAACGATGCGCCTTCGGCGATTACCCGCCTGATTGATATGGGCGTTAAACCGTTTCTTGTGGCATCATCCATTCAGGCGGTTATGGCCCAGCGGCTGATCCGCACGCTGTGCGAGCAGTGTAAACAGGTGGATCCCGACCCGGATCGCAAACTTCTGGCCCTGCTGGCGATGACCGACAAGCACCTGGCGGGCAAGAAAATTTACAAGGCGGTCGGATGTTCCGCGTGCAATAACACCGGCTACCGCGGGCGAATCGGTATATTTGAAATGATGATGATGAACACGGAAGTTCGGGAATTGGCCTTCAAACGCTCGAGTTCCTCGGCCATCCGCAAGGTTGCCGTTGCCAATGGGATGAAAACGCTGCTGGAAGATGGACGCATTAAAGTGCTCAACGGCGTTACCACGCCGAAGGAAATTGCTCGCGTGACGCAAACCGAGGGCCTCGTGGCGGAATAACAACCACATGAATAATACGTCAGGGTTGCTATAATTATTAACTTGGCGTTGGAATGTGTTTTATCGGTGAGTCGATGGCCACCGGTTGTAAGGAATTAAAGCTCGATGTCACAAATTCTTATTGATCGTCTGCTGGAAACAGCCATTAAGAAAAACGCCTCTGACTTGCATCTGCATGTCGGACGGCCTCCGGTGCTGCGCCTGCATGGCCATCTGCGGGATCTGGCGACCAAATCGCTGGAACCGGATGACACCATGGCCCTGATGAAATCCATCACCCCGGACCGCGGGCAGCAGGAATTACAGGAAACCGGCAGTACCGACTTCGGTTTTGCCTTTGCCAGTTCCGATGGTTTGGCCAAAGCCCGCTTCCGTGTGGCCGTGTTCCGCCAGAAGGGGCACGTTTCCATTGTACTGCGAAAAATTCCATACAAGCTTCTGACTTTCGATGAAATCGGTCTGCCGCCGATTTGCGCTGAACTCTGCCGCCGCCCGCGCGGATTGTTTCTGGTCACCGGCCCGACCGGTTCCGGTAAAACCACCTCATTGGCCACGATGGTCAATTATGTAAACGAAAACTTTGAACGGCATATTCAAACCGTTGAAGACCCGCTGGAATACTACCATGAACATAAAAAGAGCATGGTCACGCAGCGCGAAGTCGGCCACGGCAGCGATGTGACAACATTTTCCGAAGCCTTACGCCGCGTGTTGCGTCAGGACCCGGATGTGATTCTCGTCGGCGAAATGCGCGATCTGGAAACCATCAGTTCCGCCATTACCGCCGCTGAAACGGGCCACCTGGTTTTCGCCACGCTGCACACCTCCGGTGCCGCCAGTACCATTAACCGTGTGGTGGATGCCTTTCCGGTCAGTCAGCAGGAACAGATTCGCGTGCAGTTGTCCACCACGCTTCTGGCGATTCTCAGCCAGGCTCTTTTGCCGCGAGCCGATACCGACAGCGTGGTTGCCGCTTATGAATTTCTGGTTATTACGCCGGCTATTGCCAACATGATCCGTGAAAACAAGACGTTCCGTATCGATTCGGCGATTCAGACCGGTAAAAAATTCGGCATGCAGTTGCTTGATGACCATCTGCTGGATCTTTACCGTTCGGGCAAGGTCAGCGCCGAAGACGCCGTGGATAAAGCCCGCCACCCCGCCGACCTTGCCGAACGCATGGGTGCCCGACTGGATCGGCCGGATACGGAAAAGGATGATACCCCGACCAATGGCGGATCGCGCCGGTCGCAATGAGACATGGTGGAAGAGCAGAGAGGATGGAAGTTGGAGCCGGGAACCGGAAGGGAACCTGGAAATCCGTTGGCGAGACGGCGGGCTTATCCCGCTTTTCGCCGGGTTGAACAAGCGGCGGCGGAAGTTGCAGGTTCAACAACCACGGCACTTGCGCCGCGGAATTATTCAAGGCACGGCAATGCACCGTCAGTGATGAGCGATGAGTCATGAATAATGAAATGCAGATAACAAACCAATTACCCGTTAAGCCCCGGCGCGTCGGGGCGAATCATTATTCATTGAGCGGCAAAGCCGCGTTATTATGGAGTGATCATGGCTGAACAGCCCCCAGCACCAAAACCCGGAACACCCAAGCCCATGCCCAATCCCGCTGAAGCCAAGCCCGGGTCCATGCCGCCGGTGGATCAGCTTAAGGACCGTCCGCTTGGCCGTGTGCTGATTAAAATGGGCCGCCTCACACGTGAACAGGTGCATCAGGCCCTCGCCGTACAGACGCAGCAGAAGGCCCGCCATCTCAATACGCCCATCGGGCAGGTACTTGTTGAACTCGGCATGATCTCCCAGAAGGATCTGAATTTTGCGCTTGCCGCCCAGCGCGGCTTTGAAGTGGTGGATCTGGCGGGCCGTGATCTATCGCTGGACTTGGTTAAGCTCATTCCGTCGCAGATGGCCTCCGTGTACCGGGTGGTTCCCATTGCGTTTGACGAAAAAACCAAAACGCTCACCATTGCGCTGGACTCTCCGGATAACTTCCGCGTGGTGGATGATCTGCAAACCCTCATGGGTTTCAAGGTTATTACCTGCATTGCCGATTCGGAAGAAGTGGCCAAAATCCTCGGGCGGTATTATGAAACCAAGCAGGATTCACTTTCCGATTTAATGTCGGAAATCGGTTCGGACACAACCCTCAAGGCGCTGGAAAATCGCGGCGATTCGATTGACCTTGACACCCTGAAGGAACTCGCCGAGGCCAACCCCGTCAAACGTCTGCTGAACACCGTGCTGATGCAGGCCATTAAGGAACGCGCTTCGGATGTTCACTTTGAGCCTTTTGAAACCGAATTCAAAATGCGCTACCGTATTGACGGCGTGCTGTACGAAATGGTCCCGCCCCCCAAGTTCATCGCCATGGCCATTTCCAGCCGTATTAAGGTTATGGCCAATCTGGATATTGCCGAGCGGCGCGTTCCGCAGGATGGCCGCATTCCGCTGATGGTACAGGGGCACCCGGTGGATTTACGCGTGGCGGTATTGCCGACCATTTTCGGTGAAAGCATCGTGCTGCGTATTCTGGATCGGTCCAACGTTTCGCTGGACCTTGATAAGCTCGGCATGCGCGAAGATGACATGCGCGTGTTCCGGCAACTCATCGACAAGCCCAATGGCATTGTGCTGGTCACCGGCCCGACCGGTTCAGGTAAAACCACCACGCTGTATGCGGCGCTGAATGAACTCAACAGCATTGAAGACAAGCTTATCACCACCGAAGACCCGGTGGAATACGATATCGACGGTATTGTGCAGGTTCAGATTCGTACGGAAATTGATCTGACCTTTGCCAAGTGCCTCCGCTCCATCCTGCGGCAAGATCCGGATATTATTCTCGTCGGTGAAATCCGTGATAAAGAGACCGCGGAAATCGCCACACAGGCGTCATTGACTGGACACTTGGTTTTTACCACACTGCACACCAACGATGCCCCTTCCTCGGTTGCGCGGTTATTGGACCTTGGCGTGGAACCATTCCTCATCACCGCCACCATTGAAGGCGTTCTGGCCCAGCGGCTGTGCCGGCGTATTTGCCAGGTGTGTAAAGAAGAATATCAACCGACCGAAGAACATCTCATGGAACTGGAACTCACGCCGGAAGACATCCGTGGCAAATCCTTCTACCGTGGCCGCGGCTGTACCAACTGCAACAACACCGGCTATAAGGGCCGGCTGGCGATTTGCGAAATTATGACCCTGGACGATGAAATGCGCGAAATGATCATGGCCCACGCTTCAACCAACCTGCTGCGCAATGCAGCCCGGAAACGTGGCATGAGAACGCTTCGCGAATCCGGCCTCATGGGCATATATGAAGGCATCACCACCATCGAAGAAGTGGTCAAGCAGACGATCACCGAAGAATAAATCGCTGCGCGATTTATTCTTCGGTTAGAATTCAGGAGTCAGGAGTTGGGAGTTAGAATGAAGAACGGCGGCTTCCAGCCGCCGAAGGCAATACAAAAGATATTGCTCAATCTGACTCGTAAATCCCGGAATGCTATAGAAGTTTAAGGAATTTGGCATGCGCGCACCGGCCAGGGGTTTTCAGGATTTGATTGTCTGGCAGAAGTCCCACGCTTTTGTTTTGCAGGTTTACGCCGTCACGCGGAGTTTTCCGAAGGATGAGCTCTATGGTCTTACTTCTCAGTTTCGCCGCGCCGCGGTCTCCATTGCGGCCAATATTGCGGAAGGATTTCGCAAGCAGTCTGAACCGGACAAGATCCGTTTCCTGAACATGGCTGAAGGCTCTCTTGAGGAATGCCGTTATTATCTGATTCTGGGCCACGATCTTGGCCACCTCGATAAGCAGCTATTATGGGAATCCAGCGAAGAGATTGCCCGGATACTCAATGCCTATCGTTCCGCCATTGCGACCAAGGTGCCGTTACGCAGGCGTTAGAAGTCAAGAAACGAATCGGCGGCAGCCTCCTGCATTCGACCGCAACGCGGTCATGCCTCATTCTAACTCCTAACTCCTGAATGCTGAATGCTAACCGCGCCCCCTATCCGCGGGGCGGTTGCGGCGGTATATATAAGTGGCGGATCCCGATATGTCGGGATGTGGCGAAGTAAAACGGAGAATGTTCACATGCCTACGTATTCTTACAAAGCTCTTAATGCCTCGGGGCAAACTATCAAAGGCGATGTTGAAGCCGCGAGTTCCGATGAAGCTATTTCCAAGCTTCGGGCGCAAGGTAACTTCCTGACCGAGCCGCCACGGGAAAAGGGCGTCAAAAAAACCAAGGCCAAAGGCGGTGCCGCGGCTGCTACCGCAACAGCCGAGCAGCAGATGGCCAGCTTTGCGCCCAAAAAGAAGAAGAAGGGCATTAATGACATTACTTTTACCGTCGGTAAGGTATCCCGTAAGCACCTGACGCAGTTCACCCGGCAGATGTCCACGCTGCAGGATGCGGGTTTGCCGATTCTCCGCAGTTTGAAAATTCTTCAGCAGCAGCAGAAGCCGGGCCTGCTGAAAAATACACTCGAAGCCGTGGCCGCCGATGTGGAAGGCGGTATTACCCTTTCGGAATCCATGAACCGCCACCCGAAAGTTTTTGACCGTCTGTATGTCAACATGGTGCAGGCGGGTGAAACCGGCGGCGTGCTGGATGTGATTCTGCAGCGCCTTGCCGATTTCATGGAAAAGGCTGAAAAGCTCAAACGCCGCATCAAAGGTGCCATGATCTACCCGATTGTGGTGGTCTCGTTTGCCATCCTCATGGTTACCGGCATTATGATTTTCGTTATTCCCAAGTTCAAGAAATTGTTCGCATCGTTTAAAACCGGTCTGCCGCAGATTACCATCATGCTGATGAACTTTTCGCACTGGGTTGCCAAGGAATATGGCTGGGCGTATATCCTGGGGTCACCGTTTGCCATCTGGTTCCTGCTGAAAATGATTGGTAAAACCGGCCCGGGCCGCACCATGCTGGACTGGATTAAACTGCGTATTCCGGTTATGGGTAAAATTGTTTCCAAGGGTACCGTGGCCCGCTTTACCCGCACGTTGGGTACATTGCTGGCCGCCGGTGTGCCGATTCTCGAAGCGATCAACATCACCCGCGATACCTGCGGCAACAAAATGTTTGAGAAAGCCATGCAGAGAGTCCACGACGCCATCCGTGAGGGTGAAGGCTTTGCCACGCCACTTCGCAATTCCCGCGTGGTGGATTCCATTGTCGTGAACATGATTGACGTGGGTGAGGAAACCGGCGACATGGATAAAATGTTGACCAAAATCGCCGATAATTATGATGAAGAAGTCGATGTGCTGGTAACCAGCCTGGTAAGCCTGCTGGAACCGATCATGATTGTCGTGCTGGGAACCATCGTCGGCTTCATCGTGCTGGCCGTGTTTTTACCGTACATCAAGCTGCTGTCCACCGTTGGCGGCGGCGGGGGCGGATAACGCTGGCCTGGAACGCAGGAGTGGCTAGAACACCGTGGTGATAACCCGGTGGTCGCCCGCAGGCGACGGAGGCGGGCGAGCCGGTTGGGTTTATCCCACCGGGAAGGTTAACCGGCCACGGCTCGCCGGGATGCCGTCGGGAAACAGTTAGTAAAGGTGTTGCGATGAATACGAATATGAACAAGATGCTGGAAGTGAGAAGTGAGAAATTAGAAGCAAGTGGTCGCGCCGCGGCTCCATATTCTTCTACCTCCCGCCTCGTGCCTCTTAACTCCTCGCCCAACGCTTTCTCGCTCATTGAGCTTCTTGTCGTCATCAGCATTATTGCGATTCTCATGGCAATTCTGCTGCCGGCATTATCCAAGATCATGTCGGAAGCACATGGCACGGCGACGCGGGAAGAAATGTCCGCCATCAGTTCCGCCTGCTTAAGCTACGAAGCCACGTTTAACGCCTACCCCGGACCATTCAGTGAAGCCGATATTTCAACGCAAAATGTTAAGGATAACGCCGGTAATGTGATTACCGGTACGCAGAATATGCTCATTGGTTTGATGGGGACGATGTACAATTCTGGGCCGCCGGTGGCACCTCCGGGAACCGGGACTGTGCCGACGCTGCCGTCCGGTGCCGGGTACGTTACCATCACGGATACAAACGCTGCAACGGGGGCGGTAACGACCGATTACGTCACCAACCCACTGGGCAGTGGTCCGATCGACTACGGTAATGGGGGTGTGCAAAAAGCCTCCTTCTTCAATCCGCAATCCGCTGATCTGCTGCCCGAACCGCCCAAGTTGGCAACCCAGCCTGCGACTTTGGTGGTAGCAGGGAAACAAGCCACCTGGCTGCCCACACTCTATGACGCGTATCCGGATGGCCTGCCGATTCTTTACTACCGCCGGAACCCCGGCATGCCGGGGGCCACGGGCGTGCCCGTTTGGCTGAGTGCGGCGAAGTCGGACGTAGCAACAGCGGGGACCGGCGCGGCGTATTATCTGGGCGACAATTTGCCATATACGGACAGCGGATCCGGCGCTGCCGGTACGATCAGTACGCTGGATGCCAAAACCGGGACAACCTACAACCAGGTCAACGGTACGCTGGTTCAATCCAGCTATTACAGCGGCGCGACAGGGCCGTTCACGCCCGAAGAGGCCCTTGCCAACGCCCTGATTAACCAATCGCTGGCCACCGGCTACGCCGGGCCGGGAAGCGCCAATACGGTGGGATTTCCGGTACAGGGTGATTTCGCCCTGATCAGTGCGGGTGCGGATCACATATACGGATATAACAATTACAGCAACAATGTGTTGCTTAATACCACACCCCCGTATCCGACATCCGATGACATTGTGGTTTTTGGAGGACAGTAGAGCGCGTTGCTTCGATGGACGAGGAGTTAGGAGTTAGGAGTTAGGAGCTAGGAGTTAGGAGTTGGGAGTTAGGAGTTGGGAGTTAGGAGTTGGGAGTTAGGAGTTGGGAGTTAGAAATTGGGATGGATGTGCCGGGAATGTGAACCGGAATGCGATGGGTATGTGATGATGAATAAAAGCGAAACAATTTCACCGCAAAGGCACGAAGACACGAAGGTTGATCTTCGGCGCGCAGGGCTTTCGGTGGCCGGTAGTCAACGATCAACGACTCCCGGCGCGCCGGGAATCAACGACCAACGACCAACTGGGCTTGGCACGGCGGGAGGCAACGGCCAACGAATTCCGGCTCGCGGGGATAAACGATTCGTGGCCGGGCGGCAGGGCCGCGCCGCGTTTACCTTGATTGAAATGCTGGTGGTGCTTTCGATTATTGTTCTGCTGATAGCCATTCTCGTGCCCGCGGCGATTCTCGCGGAGCGCTATGCATACAGCAGCGCCACGCAAGGTGATCTGGCCGCAATTGGTCAGGCCCTTTCGATGTACCATACCGATTTTAATATGTATCCTGATTCGGATTTGTGTGCGAACACCAAACTGTATCCATCCGCCCCTGGCGGCGGAATCCCCTCCGGCCGCGCCGATGATTACCTCGCGGAATGTCTGCTTGGCTACCTGCCGGGTGAATTTGACGGGGCCCCCGGCGATTCAACACTCGGAGCTAATGGCTACTCCGGCGGCAATATCTCGCAGTGCGCGGGCTTTGCCATGCGGCCTTACAAAAAAGTTTACGGCCCCTACATGCCCGTTAATGCCCAGAATATTACGCCGGATGCCAACAACAATTATTACTTCTCCGGCGATTTTCCGCCTACTGCCGGCACGCCTTTACCCATACTGTATTTTTCCGCGACAACTTCGCCCTCATCGAGTCTGATATTTGGAGCCACGCCCGGCGTCGGCATATTTTGCAGCGCGGACGATCCGGGATCTATTCCCGATACAGCAATTACAATGAGCACCCCGGCCACACCGGCGAATCTATTTTTTCAGCTTATCGGTGATAAAACCGGAACCAATAATGCTGCCGGCGGGACCATTATGGGGCGTAACAGCTACCTGCTGGTGGCACCCGGTCCATCGCAGGTGGCCTATGGCAGTGACAGCCTGGTGTATGGAGGACAGTGAAGCGCGTTGCTTCGACGGGCCAGGAGTTAGGAGTTAGGAGGGAGGAGTTAGGAGTTGGACAGCCGCGGCCGTGCGGAGCGGGCTGGGAAGGGCGCGAGGAGTCAGGAGTTGGGACGGGGGCAGATGCGGGTGGGAACCCGCGGCCTGGGGATGCGAGATGGCGGGTTTAGTCCGCCGCGGTGGAACGCCGAGGATTGAAGGTGATGTATATGAATGGCAACATGAAGTTAGAAGTTAGAAGTGAGAAGCGAGAAGCAAATTGGAGCGCAGCGCTTCCAAGCTCTTCTAACTCCTATCTCCTGACTCCTGACTCCTGTAAATCCCGCGCGGCGGGATTTACCATGGTTGAATTGCTGACGGTGCTGGCGATCATGGTCATTGTGGCCGCGATTTCCATTCCCGCCTTTGCCGCCCTTTTTGCGGATAACAACATGGTTCAGGCGAAGAATCAGCTATCGACCGCGGTTGCGGGTGCCCGCACATTGGCCATTCAAAATCATACCGATGTGGCGCTGATATTTTTTGAAGAACCGGGCCACACCGGCGAAACCGCGTATGCGTATGAGGAGGCCTCGCCGGGGCAGCCCGGTGCGCCGGCCTCAACAACTTATTTTCAGCCCATGCCGCAGGAATCGGTGCAATATCTGCCCAAGGGCGTTTATGTGGCCACGCTGGTGGGAACATCGGACAGCTATGGTGGTGTGCATAATTCGGACTATGGCTTCGCCATGCCGCCGCAGCAATTGCCGGCAATGCCGCCGACATCGGCGGTGCAATACCAGCCCAATTCCAGCGCCAGCCCGAACGCGGCTCCGCTGCGTGCCATTGTCTTTGACGGCAATGGGCATTTGACCATTTTAAGTTCCATGATTCTGCAGGAGCCGGAACAGGTTGATGCGCCAAACGCGACCGCTCCGATTACCTGGTGGAATGGGCCGCCCACAGATTCCGAATATTTCGGCCCCAGCGCTCCCGGATTTGTAGCTTACGAGCCGGGGAACTGGCCCGCCAATGCCGGCGACCCCGGAGCGTACCTGGCGGCCAATAGCGATATCACGATGATCAGTACGTATACGGGAAACGTTATTCAGTGAACGAGGAGTTAGGAGTTAGGAGCTAGGAGTTAGGACGGGGGCAGCCGCGGGGGGAGGGGGCGAGGAGTTAGGAGTTAGGAGTTAGGAGTTAAGAGCTGGGGGTTGGGAGTTAGAGCGAGCCGGTGGGTTTATCCCACCGGGCCGCAGCGAATAAAGGTGAGTTATGAATTTCGT
>JAJZJL010000142.1 GCA_021810145.1 Planctomycetota bacterium
GGTAGCGGAAATCGGCGGCCACAAGGTGCAAAAAATTAACAAGTACTGCCCGGATATCGATATTATCGGCATTAATTCCTATGGAGGCGGTCCGACTCTTTATAAACGCTATCTGAAAGCCGGTGGAGTTAAGCCCTATGTGATAACGGAATTTGGCCCGCCGGGAACATGGGAGGAAGGCCGGGATAATCTGCACCTGCCGCCGGAAATGACCAGCACCCGGAAAGCGCTTTATTATGCCCGCACCTATCGTAACAGCGTATTGGCCGCCAAGGGCCTTTGCCTCGGATCGTACGCCTTTACCTGGGGCTGGAAAATCGAGGCGACTCCAACATGGTTTGGACTGGTTCTGCCGGACGGCCGTCGCCTTGGAGCGGTGGATCAACTTGAGCATCTGTGGACCGGCCGGTGGCCGGCCCATTTATGTCCGGATATGAAAAGCCTGCATCTCAATGGGCCTGATAAGGTCAAACGCAATTCGGAAATAACCGCTTATGCAGTTGCTTCCGAACCGGGCGGCGGTGCGTTGAAATACCACTGGATATTGCGGCGCGATATTTCCAATCTGCCATCCAATGGTGGCGAAGCCCGGCCCATGCCGCGGAAATATCCCCGTGCCATTGTCCGGCAGCATGGCGGAAATGTTACCGTGCGGATGCCGGATAATGGCGGGTATTACCGTTTATATTGTTATGTCTATAACAACCACAACGGTGCCGCGGTAGGTAACATTCCTCTGATGGTTACCGGTCCGATTCGCCCCATGCGCATTGCCCGTTCTCCTCTTCCGCTGGTTTTGCTGGGTAAACAAGCCAACGGTATGCCATTTATTCCCGCGGGATGGATGGGAAATTACAAAAATATCTCCTACGGTACGGCGAATTTCGGGCCGGCGGGCAGCCATACCTGTGTACGAATCTCGTACAAATCCTCCAGCGGCTGGGGCGGCATCGCGTGGCAGAATCCCGCCAACGACTGGGGAAAAATCGATGGCGGCTTGAATTTAACCGGTGCCTCTGAACTGACCTTTTGGGCCAGGGGAAAAGTGGGCGGAGAACAGATCACTTTTGGCGTGGGCCTGATTGGGGCCGATCAACCGTTCCATGATTCGGCGCATGTATCAAAAGTTATCACGCTCACATCGCACTGGAAAAAATATTCGATCAGCTTGAGGGGACAGAATCTCAAGCGGATTATTACCGGGTTTTACTGGACCGGCGGCGGCAATGGTTCGCCGTTTACCTTTTATATTGATAATGTTAAATATGTAAAATAATGCCATTAAAATGGGTGCATTAAACTAAGTACACCACTTTAAATAAGGAGTATCACTCATGTTGACCACAGGTTCTTCCATGCTGACACGTTCGCAAACGGGTTTGCTGGCCATGCTTCTGGCAGTTGTCGCGATCGTCGGCCTGGTGAATCGGCAATCTCTGGCCGCGGGCAAACAAGCCGGGGCCAAGGTGTCGCTTCCTCTGGTGATTTATTCCGATGGGCAGGGGCAATCGCCCTACATCCCCGCGGGCTGGATGGGTAATCCCTCCGCCATCAAATACGACGGTAATTGCACCACGCACCCCCGCAAGGGCAACAGCAACTGCTTGAAAATCCAATATACCTCCAGCAGCGGGTGGGGCGGCATTGCCTGGCAGAACCCCGCCAATAACTGGGGCGATCAGTCCGGAGGCTTTAATCTTACCGGTGCCAAAACGCTCTCATTCTGGGCCCGCGGAAAGAAAGCCGGGCAGGTGGTTACTTTCGGATTCGGTCTGATCGGATCCAATAAAAAATACCATGACACCGCGAAAGCAAAGCGCGATGTCACATTAACCACGCACTGGAAAAAATATTCCATCAGCCTGAAGGGCAAAGACCTCAAGCGCATTGTGGTGGGCTTTTTCTGGACGGCCGCCGCCGCCAATGGTAAGCCGTTTACGTTTTATCTTGACAAAATTGAATACCGGAAATAACCATTGTTTAGCCCGCCGAATGTGCGGTAATCGCGTTTGATTGTGTATATGTAAACGGCTCGCAAGTTCGCGTTGCTCTGTCATGGCGGTGTGGATGGATGAATAAAAAACCCCTGCGCTTCAGCGAAAATGCGGCCTTGAATAGCCGCGTGTTGGCGGTCGCTCTGGCCATGAGCCTCTCCGTGGGTTCTGCCGCGGGTTCTCCGCGCGTCACCAGTCACGAAGTGGTCCGGGCCATCAAGCGCGGGGTGCGCTATTTGCTTTCGCAGCGTGATGGGAAACACTATTGGGAAACGGGCATTCGCGCCGGAATATTCAACGATCCGGCGCATGAATCCGGAGTTTATGGCGCGGAAACGGCCCTGGTAACCGAATCGTTGCTGACGGTGCAGGGCACATTGGCCTTGCCGGAACTTGGAATTTTCAAGCAACCGCTTCACGGGGCCATCAAATTTTTGGCGGGCATTCGGGGGCATACCACCTATCAGGCGGCATTTCAGGCCGGAGTCTTCACACTGCTGCCGAAGCGACCGCAATATCGGGTTGTGCTCAAGGCGGACGAACAGTTTCTGTTGCGCAGTCTGCATCGCGATGGCGCGTACTCGTATGCCTGGTACTCGCGGGGGCCGCAAAAATTCCCCGATATACCCGGCAATTGGGACAACTCCAACAGCCAGTACGGCCTGCTGGGCATGTGGGCTTGTGCCCATGACGGGCTCGCGGTGCCGGCATTGTACTGGCGGTTGACCGCCAGGCATTGGCGCGTGAGCCAGCATAGCGATGGCACATGGGGATATTTTGGATTTGCCGGGGTGCCAACCACGCCAAGCGCTGGTCGCGCGGCAACATTTACGCCAGCCGGGCTGGCCAGTTTATTTATCGACGATGAATTTCTCTCCACGGGGCGCGTAAATCTCAGAGCCAGACCCGACCCGGCCATTGTCTCCGCTTTGCGCTGGATGGGGCGGAATTTCGATCCTGCGGAAACCGATGAATATGCGATGTACGCGGTTGAACGCGCTGGCCTGGCCTCGGGGTTGAAGTATTTCGGCTCGCATAATTGGTATCGTGACTACGCCAGCACGCTGGTGCATAATCAAAATGCCGATGGTAGCTGGCCCGGCGATTTCTGGGGGTCATCGCCCGTAATCAATACCGCATACGCGTTACTGATTCTGGACCGCGGACTCAATCCGGTATTCATGAACAAGCTGCAGTATTCCCCAAAATTCTACGGTCAATGGAACGGCCGCCAGCGCGATGTGGCCAATGTAACCAGTTGGGTCAGTAATCAAACGGAATCCAATTTGAATTGGCAGGTTGTCAATATCAACTCGCCGACGGCAAGCTGGCTGGATTCTCCAATTCTTTACATCTCCGGAAGTCAACTCCCCAAGTTTACCTCCGCGGAGGTGCACAAATTGCGGGCCTACATCGACGCCGGCGGCATGGTCTTCTGCAACTGCGACGGCAGTTCCCAACGCTTCCGTAGTGCGATGATCCGTCTTGGAGAACGGGTGGTAAAAAAGCGTTATGAATTCCACCTCCTTACCGCGAAAAATCCGCTGTTTAACATGCAACCATGGTATCACTTCTATTTTCCGATACTGGGCCTTTCCAATGGGATCCGGGAACTCTGGCTGGTCAGCACATTAGACCTTGCCCGCGTGTGGCAGGCGCGATTCTATTCTCAAAAACGGTGCTGGGAATTCCCGCTGAATTTGTATCTGTATGCAACGGGCAAGGGTTTTCTCGGTAATCGTCTGCAATCTCTCTATATCCCCAAATCCCATCGTTCCGTATCGCGAAGCATCACGATGGGCGAACTGAAATATTCCGGCAACTGGAACCCCGAACCGGGCGCGTGGCCGCGAATGGCGGCTTTGGCCCGGAGGAACTTTCACACCCGGTTGAAAATTCAAACGGTAACCAGTCGCCAGCTCAATGCCGCCGATATCGCGCTGCTGCATCTTGCCGGTACCGGCGAAGTCAACTTTTCCAACGCTCAAATTGCCGCCATACGGCACTACATCGCTTCCGGAGGAATGCTGTTCGCCGAGTCCGTTGGAGGCAAGCCGGCATTTACCGACTCAATCATACGCCTGATGGCGGCGCTTTATCCGGGTCTGCCGCTGCAAACGCTGCCGATGAATGGTTCGATCTATACCGGAAAAATGCCCGGAGGAATCGATGCTGTCAAGGTTCAATATCGGCGCACCGCGATGGCGGGATACGCCAAATCCAAGCCTGATCTTCTGGGGCTGAAAAAATCCGGCCGCTGGGTTCTGGTATACTCGCCCGACGACATAACCAGCGGATTGCTGGGCACAACGACATGGGGCATCAAAGGATATATGCCCAAATCAGCCCAGGCTCTGGCACGCAACATAATTCTATATGCGGCCGGGCATCATAAATAAAAAAATCGTGGCGATGCTGTTTCATCGCCACGATTTGTCGCGTGGGAGGGGTCGCGACGAGTTCACACATTGGCTTTACGGCGATGGGGCCGCCTGATCATCAACAGTGCCGCACCGCTGAGCGCCGCAAGACCCAGCATGGCCGGTTCAGGCACCGGTGTGCTGGTAATGGACATGGTGCTCCATTGCACGTCGCTGCCGTTGCCGCCGTTATTATCAATATATTGCACCTGTGTCGGTCCGCCGGTAGACATGTTAATACTGCCGGTAAAGCTTGTCGGGCTGCCCCCGCCGATATTGCCGCTGGCCGTTAGACTATAGTTGCCCGCGGCATTCAGCAAGGTGAAAGCAAAGGTGTCATCGGCATGATAATTATAGAGAATATTGCCGGAGGCCGGCTCAAAATATGCTCCGCTATTGGTGCCATCGGACGCCCAATATTCGCCGCCCCCAAAGCAGATCATCGAAAACAGAACCTTTCCCGAAGAATCCAGCAGAGCAAAACCCATATTGGAATCCGCGGTACTGGGGTTGGTATTGGCAACAGATGTGCTGGTGTTGCCGTTGTCAAGACTTAAATCGGTGGTGAATGTCTGACCCGCGGTCAGGGCGGAATTAAAGGATCGCGTGGCCGTGGTAATATCTGTGTTCAATCCGGTATCACCTCCGCTGCCTGGATACACATAGATATCAAATGCGGGTGTCGATGTGGCGATGCCGCTGTTGGTGCCGACGAAGCTGCCGCCTCCGCCACCCGCTCCGGAAGGGCCGGTATAGGCGAAATTTACATTCCAGGCACCGAAGCCGGTGCCCGAATTATTGCCGTTAAAGCTGCCGGAATAATTGGCCGCACTGTCGCTGGCAACTTGCGGGTTGGCCAGCGCTGTGGCATGGGCTGCTGAAGTGTTGATCCCGGCCGCCGCTAACGCAACTGCAATGGATGCTGATAAGAACAATTTGTGATTCATGATAAACCTCCAGAAAAATTATGCACAATTCACTACAATACAATGCTGCGCACCATTTGCGCTAGGTGCTGTACAAGTTCATATTCTCGCTCCTTTCTTCGCCACGTTCGGCAACAGATCCTGCCGTCGAGGCCGTTTGAAAATGCCATTCCGGTCACTTGTTGGTGGCGACGCCCGCCGGTGCCACTGCCATGAGATCAGATCGATGCCTGGGTTGCCGGGCCGCAATTTTAACCACCGCCCGACCGGATATTCTCAGTGTAATGGCACTGAAGCGGGCACACGTATACGCCCACGACTTATGGCTTAACACCGCGAAGCCCGCCTGCCGCATTTTTGTATCTTTCGCAGTCCGGATAGATCCAAGCTTTTTCCAGCTTCCCGACAATGGACGATAAAATCCGCTTACAGTATCGCCGGTTCGCACCAGCTTCAGCCGCACGGGAAAGCCCGAGATCGGGGCCATGGTCTGGATAACATTTGCACCATTCACCGGTCGGCACGTCCAGGCGACCATATTTCCGGGAATAGCGTTTATCATCGCAAACGCCGAATCCGGGGCTTCTGATGCGCGCAGCATCAAGCCCGCTTTGGCCCATTGACTGCTTTGCAGCAGTTGCGTGAGTGTTGCCGAAAGTGAAAAGCTCGCTGTTGTGCGGCGGTACAGGAAATGAAATGAATCGTGGCGATTAAAAATATCCGTCCCGCTTCCGTAGACGGCCAAATAGCCCTTGGTCAGTTTTTGTCCGCCAGACTTGGCACCACCGATGTCGGCCTGCCTCCAATTGCGGATGGCAATGCCGTGTGGAACGTGCGTTGGCAGTACCGGCGCTGGCGCGACGTAGGGCAGATCCAGTCTGGGCGCGCTGCGACTGGTCAGAGCGTCCAGCAGTGGACGATTTATAGCCAATGCAATGGTGCCCATCGATTTGAAATAAGCCAAAATGTGTGACTTGCTGCTGTGCCGCACGGAAATCGCCGGTACGTTGTTACGATTGGACACCATGTACCAGGAATTATCGGTGGCCCCACCCTGCGGCTTAATGAGTTTATAGCTCCACATCGTCGCTGCCCAGCCATTGGCGGCAAACGTATCGTAATCCTTTCGCATCATGGCCGGGCCGCCGCTCTGATTCAGCACCACATTGAATTCACCGACATAAAATGGAACGCGAGCCGATTTGCAGAAGGCTTCCATCGACGGAATTCGACGTTTGATAAACCATGCCATGGTTCCAAGTCCCGGTTGGTCCCCAAAAAGACCGGGATAAAAATGCGATGTATACGCCACATGCTTCCATCCGTGCGATGCCGGGCTGCCCCAGAATCG
Organism: Planctomycetota bacterium; assembly: GCA_021810145.1. Classification (GTDB taxonomy): domain Bacteria; phylum Planctomycetota; class Phycisphaerae; order WQYP01; family WQYP01; genus JAMDCX01. Next base: position 6,692 of record JAJZJL010000142.1, read on the forward strand.
CACCGAGCCGGAAAGCAGATTGGGCATAAACATGATGTGGCGATGATCCACGCTGCGCACGGCGCTATAGATGCGCGGCATCAGGGCCAGGAGTTTGGGGGCCATATTCTGATGAAAGTTGCCGTAGGGTTCATTGAGCAGATCGTAACCGGCAACGGTGGGGTTGCCATGGAAATGTGCCGCAATGGCCCGCCATAAGTCAATGGTTCGTTCCTGATCGATGCGACTCTTCCAGAGTCTGTCGCGTTTGATCCGTCCGGTGGGGCCGTCAATGCTTTGCCGTCCGGGGGCCGCGTGCATATCCAAAATGGCATAAATATGATTCTTCGCCGCCAGCGCTACGGCACGATCCAGCCAATAAAAAGCATGTCGGCGCAAGGCATAGGGCGCATGGGTATGTTCCAGCAATTGATAGTTAAATGGAACCCGCACAACGTTAAAATGAAATCTGCGGATGAGTTTGAAATCACGATTGCGGATAAAATTGGATCGATACACCTGCATCAGATGATGCTCGGCGGCGGCACCGAACCTCTTTTTGAAAATCTGTTCAACGGAATATTGATCGGGATAATGCCATGCGTGCATCCACGGTTCAAACAAAAGCCAGCACCCCAGATTGCATCCGCGCAGAACAATCGGCTTGCCTCCAGCCGTAAAGTGCGTGCCGGATGTGCTCACGAACGGCAGGGGGCTTTGCTCCGCCGCGGCATTTGTGCCCGCAATCAGCGAACTGCCGGTTGCAGCCATCGTTATGACGCCGCAGGCTATCGTGATTGCTGAAACATTTCGACGACTCAATATTCGCATGATGAACTCGTACAGAGGAAAATATCAAACCAGGACCGCCGTGCCGCCGGCACCGTGCTTGAATCAGCACGGCACCCCGGCGGGTTAAATGGAATCACGGCTCGCCGATCTGCCACCATGGAACCGACCATCCATCGGTGCAGAATTTGGTGTAACCGAAGGACGTGATCGTATTTGCCTGTCCGTTGGCCAGTAGATAGAAATTGCTTTGCAGCGTGGAGTACTTGACCGAATCGGCATGACCGTCCACGTAGCTGACATTAATCCATGGATCGGGCTGGCTGGGATGATGCGGAAAATCGTTCGGGGCCCAATTGCTGTATACTTCATCGAACCAGAGTACTGCCTGTGAGGCGTTGCTGACCTCCGTATCGCGTGTGCCCGCTGCGATCCAGTCATTGTAGAAGTAGTCCACCGTTCCGCTCGAAAGCAGCCAGGCCTCATTTCCGCCTTGACGGGCTTGTACGGCGGGGTCCAGAAAAACCGGATATGTGCCTTTCCAATTATCACCCGTTGAGGTGTTGTAGTAGTTCGGATTCGATGTCGAAAGCTGCGGCCGATCAGTCAGGTAGGGGATCATGACATTCTGCACATACGGCGTGCGCCATGGTGCGGAGTCAGGCTTGCCGGTCGCGTATCCACCCGTGAGGTATTGAAATCCTGGATTCGGGGCATAGTAAAGATCCCACCAGTTATTCAACATCAGCGGCAGGACGCCCCGGTTTGAACTGGTATATTCCAGCGAAGCCTGCCCCAAAGTTCTTAAATTCGCTTCGCAAGCCACGTTATAGGCTGCGGCTTTGGCTTTAGCCAGCGCTGGCAGAAGCAATGCGATCAGTACCGCGATAATGGAAATAACCACCAGTAATTCAATAAGCGTGAAGCCCATTTTCGTCTCGTGGTAAACCTTGGAATCTGTGCGACTTTTCATAGCCGGGTCTCCTAAAAAACGTCCAAGACTAGACAGGCAGGGCCGCGCGGGCCCGTATCGTGAATGTGTCACGAGTCTCTACAAGTCTTCTGAAAACAACTCTACTGCGCTTCATACCCCCGTCGCTAGGTGTAAATGCGCAAAAAATTTGAGATAATGCGACAAGTGCAACGAAGCGTGCCACGCGCGGGTATAAACGATTGCAACGACTGGAGAATCAATGATGGATCATGAGCCGGTGGTCGGAATTCTGGTGGATTATCTTTCTCATTATGGCCGCAACGTGATTCTCGGTGTCGGCCGATATTTGCGGATGCATCAGCGCTGGACGCTTGTCGGCGAGCCGCGCCGCGTGGTTCCGCCGATCGGCAATTTAAAAACATGGCGCGGTGACGGCGTTATTGCGCAGGTGTGGGATGACAGTCGGCGGGATAAAGTGATGGCCATGAAAAAGCGCGGCATTCAGGTCGTCGATGTCGGTGGGGTCATTCCCGGCCTGCCCTTGCCGCAGGTGACGCCGGATGACGAGGCCATTGGAACAATCGCCGCGGATTATTACATAACCCGCGGTTTTCGCCGCCTCGCATTCTCCGGGCCGGCCGGGCATGCCGCCGCTGATAAGCGTCTGAAGGGCTTTCAGGATCGTGCGGCGCTGGCAGGAGCAACGGTTTCGATTTTTGAACCGCGCCGTCTGCACCGCTATGCCGGTGGAACGGAAGCCGATGTCGGCGAGTTGGGGCAATGGGTGCGCTCCATGCTTAAACCGGTCGGTATTCTGGGGTGGCACGATGGACGCGCCCGGCAAATTGCCGATGCCTGCTACCACATTGGAGCACGGATTCCCGAAGATGTCGCGATTATCGGTGTGGATGATGATGAAATCAATTGTGAATTGGCCGATCCGCCACTTTCAAGCGTGGCGGTTCCCATTGAACAGGTGGGTTACCAGGCGGCGGTACTGCTGGCTGATTTAATGGCAGGTAAAAAATCCGTCTGCACCCGCATTGTCGTGCCGCCGATTGGCGTGGTCACCCGCCGCAGTTCCGACAGCCTGGCTATTGAAGATCCGGAACTTGTGGAGGTCATGCGCGTAATTCGCGGCCATGCCCGAAAGCCGCTGAGTGTCAAGGAACTGCTGCGCCTGGTACCCATGTCCCGCCGGAACATGGAAAGGCAGTTTCAAAAATTCATCGGCCATTCGCCGCATGCGGAAATCGAACGTGTGCATCTCGAGCAGGCCAAGCGACTGCTCGCGGAAACGGATTGGCCGCTGCCGCGTATTGCCTCGGAATCCGGCTACAACAGCCACGAACATTTTACTCATACCTTCCGCAATAAAATCGGTGTGGCCCCGGGAACCTACCGTCGCCGCTATCGTGATCAACGCCCACTGCCACCGTCCAGAAATTGAGGCGTCTTCAAGCCGCATTGGAGCATTGCGGCAGTTAAGGCCGGTGAGGGGAAAAAGCAGGGCAGCAGCATCTGATGATTGTCTGATTCGCGATGCTGCCGCAACTGTTTGTCGTAAAAAACAACGGTTGCTTGTGAAATACCCGGTGTGCAATTGTGGCAAGCCGTGCATCGCCCGGGTTGTGCATATCCCGGGCAAAACGGATTCACGCGCATTAATCTCCGCCCGGCTGGTTGGGCCAGTAAAAGTACCAGCCGGCCCAGTTATAGTTCCACACATTCAAATAGCTGTTGCCTCCGGTGTATCCGGAAAACAGCGAAGGACGGTTATTCAGCGGCGGCATGTGCGCCATGGCCCAGTTGTAGCCGGTTAAATTGTTGGAATTCTGTCCGGTGGAGTAATCATAGAATGTCGGATAGCTGATTCCGCTGACGTGCCCATCGGCGTAGAGAATATTCTGGAACGACGGAACATCCGGATTGCTGTAACTGGGGTGATTAATCAGATACATATTGCCCTGGCCGCTCATCGGTACGCCATCCTGCTCCTGATTATTGCCTCCCCATGCAACAGCGTCGGCCGCCAGAATAGATTGCGGCGAATCCTGATCCGTCGTGGCCGGTTCATTAATTCGGTTGCCCCAGGTGGGGACCAATGCTCCGTTGTAACCGCTGGTTTCCACCATTCCCTGACCGGCGAACAGTGAACCGCGTGGAAGATTGGTGGTCAACTGTTGAAAGCTGTTGCGGGTGCGATCAACGGTGCCACCAACATACATATAAGTATCGGTAATCCAGTAACCCCAGTCGCCGGGTTGATCGCCGGCATAAAGCGCGCTTTGATAATTCGAGCTGGGACAAATCATCCACGGAGCCAGCCGCACATACGCACTGGGTCTCGGAGCCTTACTTAACCCGTTATCAAGGCCCCATGTGGTCGGATCATAGCCGGTATACCCCCAATTTCTGGAATTCAACCCGGAAATATATGGAATTTCCGGACCGCTTAAAGCACTTGCCACGGGCGTGCCAAAGGCGGACATAACAGATGTTGAACCCGTGCCGCCGTACTGCAGAAACGTGGCATAGGGTGTACCGAAGCGCCGCCAGTCCGCACCATATTGGCTGGTGTTTTCATCGGCGGAATCATTATTAAGTATCATGGGGAAAATGCATCCATTAACCGGATCCTCGGAAATTCCATATTTGGGGTAAGAACTCCGCGCATTACCATTACCAAAGCCCCATGCAGCGGGAAAAAATCCTCTATGGTCCTTGGCGAACAGCAAACTCGCTTGCCCCCATGTCAGCAGGTTCGCTGCGCACGAGGTACGATTGGCGATTTCCCTCGCTTTA
>JAJZJL010000143.1 GCA_021810145.1 Planctomycetota bacterium
TGCAGGGCTATTATTTCAGCCCCCCCGTACCGGCCGAACAGTTCGCGCAATTCCTGATTACAGATCGACGTTTGGAAGATGTCCCCCCCGCCGCACCGAGCCAGAATGCCGCCACGGCAACGGTCGCATGACGGTTCGGTCCCGACAATCTGTTGCGGGATGTTAAACGCAGGGCATCGTCCTTGATGTACTTTGGAAAAAAGCGAGAACAATGGCACACATTCCGCCATCACCGTCGTAAGCCAGGCTGCCTAACAGCTTGCGCCGGGGGCAAGGGTTTAATACATGCAATGAATCTGAGACGGGAAGATTCATTTGCGGCCCGGTGGCGGTTATACCCAGAGTTTGCCCGGATTTTCAATGGTAAGCTGATCGAGAATCTTATCACCCACCAGGGACCTGGCGCGTTCAAAGCCATTTAAACGCGAGCGGGCGTGCTCAAAACGGTGGCAATCGGAGCCGAGCATAAAGTAGCGTCCATCCTGCAGAAATCGCTCAGCCAGCAAGCGCTGCGCGTCAGGCTCCGACCCGCCCAGCGGACCCAAATTTCCCTGAAATAACAGGCCGCGATCCACCAGTGTTTGGATAAACTTCGGGTTTTCCCGCATGACCATCATGCGTTCGGGGTGCGCCAGAATGACCGTAAAACCATTTTTCTGGAGCCAATCAACACATCGATCGGCCCAGGCGGGCCAATCCGGCTCCCATAAATCAGCCAGCACGTAGCGCGTATTCATGCCGAAGGTGGGAACACCGGAAATGTCTTTCCATCTTCCCATTTCCGGGGACAGCCTCAGTTCACCACCCGGGCGGAATTCGGCGGTAATTCCGGCCGACTGCATCTGGCGGCGGAATTCGTCAATCGCCGCGACGGTAGCTTCGGGGCGGATATCACACATATCCGTCGGACCGGTGTGAGGAGTGAGAAAAAATCGGTTGTAGCCCTTTTCCATGAACGCTTTAATGCATGGAACCGCGTCGGCATAGGTGCGGCAACCATCATCCATTCCGGGGAGATAATGATTATGTACGTCAATGCGGCTCATGGCTCATTTTCCGTTTTTCAATCAGCTGACCGGGCAATGGCATTATCCAGACACAGCTTCCATTGCGGCATCCGATCGCCCCATGCGCTTGCGATCATTCTCCTTGAGATAACGCTTGCGCAGGCGAATGGTCTGCGGGGTGATTTCAACGAGTTCGTCATCTTCAATGTATTCCAGGGCGATTTCCAGGGACATGTCCCGGGGTGGCTTGAGGATAATATTTTTATCACTGGAAGTGGTGCGCATGTTGGAAAGCTTCTTTTCCCGGCATACGTTAACGGTAATGTCCGTATCCTTGTTGTATTCACCGACAATCATGCCTTCATATACGTCATCGCCGGGCTTGACGAACATGACACCACGGTCCTGCAGTGAATCCAGCGCATACGCATTGGTCGTGCCATGCTCCATGCTTACCATTACGCCATTCTGCCGGCCCGGCAGCGCGCCGCGGATGAACTGGTAATCGTGGAAGGTGTGGTGCATAATGGCCTCACCCTGCGTGGCATTTAACAACCGGGTACGCAGACCGATCAGACCGCGGGCCGGAATGGTAAATTCCAGATGCGTCATCGCACCTTTGGTGTCCATGCTGACCAGTTCGCCGCGACGATTGCCGATGGCTTCCATAACCGAACCAACGTGCTGCTGGGGCACGTCAATAACCAGATTTTCCACAGGTTCGCACTTGTGGCCATTGAGTTCCTTGAAGATAACCTTGGGTTTGCTGACCTGAAGTTCATAACCTTCGCGGCGCATGTTTTCCAGCAGAACCCCCAGGTGCAGCAGTCCGCGACCGCTTACTCGCAGCGAATCAGCCGATGACGTATCCTCAACCCGCAGCGCCACGTTGCTCTGCAATTCCCGATACAACCGGTCGCGAACATTGCGGCTGGTGATAAACTTGCCTTCACGTCCCGCAAACGGTGAATCGTTCACACTGAAAATCATGCTTAAAGTGGGTTCATCGACGTCAATAAGCGGCAGCGCCACCGGATGTTCCGCCGCCGCGATGGTGTCACCAATATCCACGTCTTCAATGCCTACAACCGCACAGATGTCGCCGGCCTCAACATGATCCGCTTTTTCCCGGCCCAGACCGGCAAACAGATACAGTTCAGTGATATTGTGCGCCTCATTCTTGCCGTCGCGTTTCAACAGTGCGATCTTTTCGCCCTTACGCAAATAGCCGTTGAATACCCGACCAATGCCGATACGTCCGACGTATTCATTATAGTCAATATTGGTAATCTGCATCTGCAGCGGTTTTTCCAGATCGGCCACGGGTCCGGGAATTTTCTTGACGATCGTTTCCAGCAGAGGCCGCATATCGGTATTTGTATCGGTGGTTTCCAGGCGCGCAAAGCCCGCCCGGCCTGATGCATAAATCACCGGGAAATCAAGCGCATCGTCATCGGCTTCGAGTTCCACAAACAAATCAAAAATCTCATTGAGCACTTCATCGGGCCGGGAATCGGGGCGATCAATTTTATTAATCACCACGATGGGCTTGATGTGGTAGTGAAAAGCCTTCTTGAGCACAAAGCGCGTTTGCGGCATGGGGCCTTCAAAGGCGTCCACCAGCAGAAGCACGCCATCGGCCATTTTTAATACGCGCTCCACTTCGCCGCCAAAATCGGCGTGGCCGGGCGTATCAATAATATTGATTTTGCGCATCACGCCGGCGGCGTCCGCATAGTTCATGGCCACGTTTTTGGCCAAAATCGTAATGCCGCGCTCGCGTTCCAGCGGATTGTTGTCCAGAATCAGCGTATCTTCCGACATTTGTCCTGTGCGGAACATGCCGGATTGCCGCAGCATGGCGTCCACCAATGTGGTCTTGCCATGGTCAACGTGGGCGATAATGGCGATATTTCTTAATTCGTCTCGGCGTTTCATTGCATCAATTCCAGTAATTTAAGGTTTATCCGGCAGCTTTATGCCAGCCGCCGTCAAGCCCGCATCCGGCGGTTACAGCGCTTATGTGACCCTCACGCGGCCACAATGCCAAAGACCCTTATTATACAGGAATTCACAGCAAATGACCAAGCAAGCAGGATAATTCATGAACCAGTACGGTTTTTACTTCTTCCATGCCCGGACAGCGTTTATCAAGCTCCCCCCGCATGGATGTTACCGGCCGGCTCAAACCGCAGGGATTAATCAACTCAAAAAAGCTTAAGTCCGTTGTAACATTCAATGCCAAACCATGCAGCGAAATCCAGCGGCTGAGTTTGATACCGATGGCGCATATCTTGGCCAATGCGTCCGCACCGCCCCGCGCGGAGTTCACCCAAACCCCCGTGGCACCGGGTTCCCTCATACCGGCCAGATCCCATCGGGCCAACGTCCGGATCACGGCCTGCTCCAACAGCCGCATGTAGTCATGTATTCTTAATTTATATCGATTCAGGGGAACAATCGGATAAACCACCAGTTGTCCCGGTCCATGAAAGGTAATATCTCCGCCCCGGTCCGTTGCTTCCACTGTCACGCCGCGCTGAATTAATTCATTGCGGTCAGCGAGAATATGTGCCTGCGCCCCGGGACGGCGACCGATGGTAATGACCGGCGGATGCTCTACGAGCAATAACACGCCGTCGGCAGTTGAACCATTGCGCACCATTTCGTGCCAGTGCATCTGCGTATCAAACGCGGTGCGGTAGTCCATTATGCCAAGGTCCAGAACCATCAACGGCGAACCGCTGCCGCACGGCAACATCCGGGAGTCGGCTTCGCCCGCGTGGGTCTGCCGCGGGTACGAGGCGATAAGAAATTCGCCGCTCATCGTGCCCATTTCTCCCTTATTGTTTCCGCCGCAGCGCGGCGCGGTTTGCGTTTATATCCGTTGCGATCCGTCAGCGCTACCGTACTGGCATCCGTTGCATTGCCCGATTTAATGGCGGCGGCCAAAACGTCATTAACCGTTTTGACGAACACAAACTTCATGTCCTTTTTGAGTTGCTGCCGGATTTCCTGCAGATTCTTTTCATTGCGATCCGGCAAAATGACCGTTTTTATCCCGGCATGTTGCGCGGCGATTACCTTTTCCTTCACCCCGCCAATGGGTAACACCAGCCCCCGCAATGTAATTTCACCGGTCATGGCCAGATCCGGCCGCACCGGCTTATTGATAAAAAGCGATGCCAGCGCCGTGTACATGGCAACTCCGGCCGAGGGGCCATCTTTGGGAACCGCTCCCGCCGGCACATGCACATGCACATCAATATCCCTGAAAATGGCGGGGTCTATTCCAAGGCGTTCCGCGTTATTTTTCAGCAGCGAGAACGCGGCATGCGCGGATTCCCGCATCACCGCGCCAATCTGTCCGGTCAGCCGCATCCGCCCCTTGCCCGGCATACGTGTGGCTTCAACAAATAATATATCTCCGCCGGCCGGCGTATAAGCCAGCCCTGTGGCCACACCCGGCGTAGCCGTGCGGAGAGCCACTTCGCTTTCAAATATCAGAGGGCCAAGATATTTAATCAGATCATCGGGTTTAACGATGATTTTTTGGGCCTTTGCCGGCGCGCGTGCCGCCCTGGCCGGTTTTGCATTGGCCGGGGATTTATTGGATGCACCGGATTTATTCTTTTTCTCCATACCGCCAACCAGCGTTGCCGCCACACCGCGCATGACCGATCCAATGGTGCGTTCAAGATTACGCACGCCGGCTTCGCGGGTGTAGCGGTCAATCATCGCTTCGAGTGTCGCTGATGGAATTTCGCAATCATTACGCGTGATACCATTTTCCTTGAGTTGACGCGGAACCAGATATTTCCGGGCAATCAATAATTTATCCTGCTGCGTATAGCCGGGAATTTCGATCACCTCCATGCGGTCTCGCAAAGCCGGCGGAACCGGTTCCATGTAATTGGCGGTACATATGAAAATAATGTTGCTCAAGTCAAACGGAACACCCAGGTAATGATCCTGAAAGGTATTATTCTGCTGCGGATCCAGCACTTCCAGCAGGGCCGCCGCCGGATCTCCGCGGAAGTCCGCCCCCAGTTTATCAACCTCATCAAGCATCATCACCGGATTGTTGGTGCCGACCTTCCGCAATTCCTGAATGATGCGTCCGGGCATGGAACCGACATACGTGCGACGATGGCCGCGAATGTCCGCCTCATCGCGCACACCGCCCAGACTCATGCGGACAAACTTCCGTCCCAAGGATTCAGCTATTGATTTGCCCAGACTCGTTTTTCCCACGCCGGGCGGGCCGAGAAAACAGAGAATCGGGCCGCGGCCCGTCGGGTTGAGCTTTCGTACCGCCAGAAATTCAATGATGCGCTTTTTGATCTTTTCCAGATCATAATGGTCACGATCCAGAATCACGCGGGCACGGTTAATATCCAGATCATCCTGGGTGGATTTGCTCCACGGCAACTCGGCGACGGTTTCAAGAAACGAGCGGATAACACCGTATTCCGGCGAAGCCTGCGGAACCGCGGCCAGGCGGGCCAATTCCCGGTCCGTCTCTTTCTTCACCGCCTCGGGAACCTTGGCTTCGTCAATGCGCTTTTTCAGGTCAGCGAGTTCCTGGCTTTGCTCATCGGTTTGACCAAGTTCCTTTTGAATGGCCTTTAACTGCTCCTGCAGAAAATAGTGCCGCTGATTTTTATCGATGCTGGATCGCACCTGAGATTGCAGTTTTTCCTCCAGTTCCAGCAATTCGATGCGGGTGGCAAGTTTCTGGCGAACCATCATCAGGCGTTTGATCACATCGGTTTCTTCCAGCAAAGCCAGTTTTTCCGGAACCGATTCGTACAAATTCGCGGCCAGAAAATCCGCCAGCGTGGATGGAGAATCAATATCGTTGAGTATACCGGCGGCCTCATCGGGAATATTGGGCGATAATTCAATCATCCGCTTGGCGGCCTGCCGGACGCTGCCAACCAGCAGGTCGGTTTCCGGGCCAAGATTGTCGATGGCATCCGGCAGCGCTTCAACGCGAGCCTTGAGGTAGGGTTCCTGCTGCACAAATTCCAGCACGCGAAAGCGCACCAGACCGTGGACCACAATACTCTGCTGCCCATCCGCCGGACGCAGCATTTTCAGCACAATGGCAACGGTTCCCACGGTGTGCATGTCCTGAGGCTGCGGGTTTTCCACGTTTTCATTTTTCTGCGTCAGCACGCCAAGAATTTTCTCGCCGGGCATCACATCATCCAGTAGGCGGCGGCTTTTATCCCGTCCGATGGTCAAGGGAATCACCGCCCCGGGAAATGCCACGGCATCACGTACCGGCATAATGGCGATAACTTCGGGAATCCGCACCTGGTGCAGCATCGGTCCGCTTACGTTCGCCGTAGTTTCACCCGGACCACCCGTCGTCTGAGGCTCTTTGCCCCCCGCCGGCTCCTGTGCCTTCGGTTCCGGCTCTTGCACATGTTCTTTCGTTTCTTCCGCCATGCTATCCTGCAATTCAACTTCCGCTTAAATCACCACGCGGCAAGCGTTACCGCCGGCTTGAATATCACCGCGCCTTGGGCAACTTCACCCAGAGCATTCCCGCATCATACTGCGCGGAAATTCGGCTTTCATCCACATTGGCCGGTATATCAATGTTTCTTCCGAAAACACCGTGATCTATTTCCATCAGATGCACGGCTACCGCCTTGTCTTTCCCATTTGGCATGGGGCAAACCCGCCGTCCACGGATCACCAGTTGACTACCCACCACGCTGACCTGGATGTCGCGCTCGTCCATGCCCGCAAGATCCGCGCATACCATAAAAGCACTGTGTGTTTCATACAAATTTACGTCCGGACGCCACGAATCCGTGGCCCAGAATTGAATCATACCGCGGCTTAATACGGTATCGGCCAAGGCCTTGGCCATTCGGTTCATCATGGCCGATTCTTCCGAGTTCGCCAGTTCAATATCACTCATGGCACACCTCTTGGCAATTGCACCGTACATGCAGGTACGCAAGCCTGCGGATCAATAACACATGCTATTGTAGTTATTTGGCAGGCATTGGCCAAGATCATCCAACTGGACCCGCGCCAATATGCCCCCCCCACCTGCCTTTGGCGGTCAAACGGTATTATTGAACCGCCGGGTCTTCCGCTGCCGTTGTTATGGACCGGCTTTGGGCCTTTAAGCCTGTTTGGAAGCTCCGCCGGCAGCGCCTTGGGGCGGCAAACGGCCGTCTGCGGCGTAATTGATCCTCAACATATTCCGGAATATGCTTCGGATCTGCGTTCTTGCGTCCGTCCATTTGCCAAGCCAATGAACCCGCATCGGATTTATCAAACAGGCTCTTACACTTCAGTGATTTCTTTGTGCTTGGCCTGCACGAGTTCATCAACTTTGGCTTCAAATCTCTTGAGCAGTTCCTGAATATCCTCTTTGGCCTGTTTGGCCTGATCTTCAGGTATGCCGGATTCCTTTTCATCCTGATCGATGTGTTTATTGGCGTCGCGGCGAACATTGCGCATGGAAATACGAGCATGCTCGGCCGCTTCTTTTACCTTCCCCAGGAGCTGCTGCCGCCGCTCACCGGATAATGGCGGCAGAACCAGACGTACCTGCTTGCCGTCATTGATCGGGTTAATGCCCAGATTGGCCGTTTCAATGCCTTTGATAATGTCTTTCAATGACGCCGGATCAAACGGCTTAATAAGAATGGATGTTGCGTCCGGCGTGGTTAACGACGCCAGAGACCGCAAATCGGTCGGTGCGCCGTAGTAATCCACCTTGATAAATTCCACCAGCGACGTACTGGCCCGCCCCGTGCGGAAACCGCGCAGTTCGTGCCGCAGGTGCTCAATGGCTTTCTCCATGTGTTCTTCGGCATTGAACAGAATTTCGTCAATTGGCATAGCTTCATGCTCCGGGATTGTGGGATAAACTTTCCGCGATCATACGCGATTTCAATAGCTGGCCGTTGCCATCGGTATGGGTAATCAGTGTGCCGATGGGTTCACCGGATATTACCCGCATGATGTTGCCCGGCTTTTTAAGGTTAAACACGATGATCGGAATCTTGCTTTCCATCGCCAGGCTGATGGCCGTCATATCCATTACCCGCAGATTATCGGTAATAACCTGCCGATACGTCAATTCGGTATAGCACTTGGCATTCTTATTTTTCTTCGGATCTGAATCATAAACACCGTCCACTTTCGTGGCCTTCAGCAGCACGTCTGCCTGCAGTTCGGTGGCCCGTAAAGCGGCGCAGGTGTCGGTGGTGAAAAACGGATTGCCCACGCCCGCCGCCAATACCACCACACGCCCTTTTTCCAGATGCCGCAGCACTTTTCTGCGAATAAACGGCTCGGCAACCTGAATAACATTCAGCGCACTGGCCACACGCGTGGGCCGCCCCAGATGTTCCAGAACTTCCTGCAGCGCCATGGCGTTGATGACCGTGGCCAGCATGCCCATATAGTCCGCCGTTGACCGTTGAATTTCACCGGATTTTGCCAGCGTTTCACCGCGGATAAAATTCCCGCCGCCAATGACCACCGCCACCTGAACGCCAAGCTCCGCCACTTCGGCAATTTGCCTGGCAATGGTTGTGAGTTCCGCCATATCAAAGCCGAAGCCGCCGTCGTGGCAAAGGCCTTCCCCGGAAATCTTCAACAGAACGCGGCGATAGCGCGGTTGGGTCATGTATAGCTCCAGCCAGACCAGTTACGATTATCAGACTTCGCCGACCTTGAAGCGGGCAAACGCAATGACATTTAACGGGGCCGCCACAGCTTTGCCGGTCTCGGCCACAAGGTCCCGAATGCGCTTGCTTTCATCCTTCACAAACGGCTGTTCGAGCAGAACATTATCCGCGAAAAACTTCTCCAGTTTGCCGGCGACAATTTTCTCCACCATGTTGGCCGGCTTGCCTTTGAAGCTTTCCGCCGCCAGTTCCTTTTCCCGCTGCAACACCGCCGCATCCACCGCCTCACGATTAACGGCCAGCGGAACAAACGGCATGCCCGCGGTTATGTGCATCGCGATTTCGCCGATAAGCACGCGCACGGCATCATCCGTGCTGCCATCAATCTGCACCAGCGTGCCAACCTTGGCATTGTGGTGCACGTATTTGCCCACCACGCCATTGGCGGTTTTATACCGAGCCAGACCGGTAACGGCCATATTCTCTTTAATGGAACCGCCGACGAGTTCCTTAATGACCGCCTCCACCGTGCGCCCGGAGCCATCGGAGTATTTCACCGCATTGAGTTCCGCCGCAGTGGAAACCTCATGGGTAAAGGCCAACTCCACCAGATCGTGAAGCAATTTCTGAAAAGCCTCATTGCGGGCGACAAAATCGGTCTGGCACCCCAGGCGTACCATCACGCCTAATTTGCCATCTTCGCTGATTTTTCCGCCAACCAGGCCCTCTTTCATTTCATTGGAGGTTTTGCTTTCCGCCCGTCCGGCACCCCATTTACGCAGCAATTCGCTGGCTGCTTCCATATCGCCATTGGCTTCCACAAGAGCCTTTTTTGCATCCATCATGCCGGCATTGGTACGTGCCCGCAAAGTCATAACATCTTTTGCGTTGATTTCCGCCATCGTATTTTTCCTCGGTATTCCAACCAAAATAACCCATTAACCAACTTGGCACCTTAACAGACGCCATAGCCCGGAAATTTTACGCCTTCTTGCACCAAACGTCCACCCGCCGCCGAATTCATCCCCTGTGCATGTCCAGACCCCACTTATAACTCCAAATGTACGAATAGGTCTCAAGCACATGAACGTCTGTACATCCCATATTCTCTGCCGCTTGGCTGGCGGTACGCAATGCTTTCGGCGTGCGCCGTTGAACCTCAATGACCGCCACAGGGCGTTCCGGCCCGCCGAGGAAGCAATGGATCAGGGTTATCAGCATTGGCAGTAGGTTCAGTATTGACAGTATGGGCAGTATTAACAGATTATTCAGGAGTCAGGACAGTTTGGAAGCGCCGCGTTTTCAATTTCTTCTATTCCGGTGCCGGGACGCGTTGACAATTCTAATCCACAGATTTCTCAGATTACGCAGATTCAGTGCATTGAGCACTGAGAATTTGGCCCCGATCCGGCGATCCAATCACCAGGCCTGCCCCGGCGCGCACGGGGTAAACCTCCTGCGCGGATAGCGCGGATCGTTCATGATCTGGCCGAATCTTTGCTAACACGTGAGGCATCAAAGTCATAAAGCACATTGCCGTGATTCCCTGGCGCACCGTGGCTGGTTTCTTATTGTGTTTGCACCGGATCGCATCGATGCTGTCGAAGCGGCCACAGGCCTGCTCGAACTTTTTATGTCCTTTTTTCTTGACAAATTCCAGTTTCACGATCATAATTCATCTTGATAGATTGAATCCATATAGGATTTGTCAGCTTCTGCGTAAAAATTATTTCGTCGCACGTTGTTTTCACTATTCAGGCATCTTGCATCGGTTCGCCGGAGGTAACGAAAATGGCAACACTGGTAGGCAAAATCAAGTGGTTCAACGACCGCAAAGGCTTCGGCTTCATCGAAGGTCCCGACAATCAGGATATTTTTGTGCATCAATCCGCCATCATCGCGCAGGGCTACCGCACGCTGGCCGATGGCGATATGGTGGAATATGAATGTCAGCCCGGCCCCAAAGGCGTCAAAGCGGTCAGCGTGCGGAAAATTCAATCCGCCGACGCGCCTGAATCGCAAAGCGAATCCGTTAATTCAACCCCCATTTCCTGATTGGTATTCCCAAGCCCCGCTGCTTTCCGTTGCGTGCGGGAGCAACAGCGGTACCGCATTGCGATATTCCGGGAATTTAACCTCTGTCACCCGATATTCTCACCGCGCCGACCGCCCACGATACAATCCACAGATTGCGAGGGGTTGTAAACCATGGGGGTTGCCACAGAGTTCACAGGGGACACCGAGACCATTACCGCAAAAGCATCGCTCAACGGGGATCGACGCCGTGAAGTTATTCACAGATTGCCAGGATTAATCAGCTTGGGTGCATTGAGCACTGGGCATTTAGCATCTTGCAATAGGGGTTTGCACCACAACGGCACGTTAACAGTATTGGCCAGTATTGATCAGCATTGGTCAGTATATGCAGTATTGG
>JAJZJL010000144.1 GCA_021810145.1 Planctomycetota bacterium
GCCAACCGCCTTGCAGAGTCGGGCCTTTGACCTACTGGGGTGTTCACAGTAGCGGGAAGTGACAAACTGAATAAAACCCTTGCTATGCAAGGGTTTTATTTGTTTTTAACGGCTAAACTCTGGGTTAAACACTTTGATCCGGAGCATTCTCTGCCGGCGGAAACGCGAAAGAAAATATTGGACGCCGTATTTCTCGCCCCCAGCGCGTTTAATTTGCAGAACTACCGGCTTGTTGAGGTCGATGATCCGGAATTACGCCGCAAAATACGCGCCGCGGCATGGGACCAGGCGCAGGTAACGGATGCCTCAATCCTGTTTGTTGTTTGTGCGGATCTCCATGCGTGGCAGAAAAATCCCGCGCGCTATTGGAGCCACGCCCCCAAACCGGTTCAGGAGTTTATGGTCCCGGCCATTACTCAATATTATCAGGATAAACCAGCCGTACAGCGCGACGAAGCCATGCGTTCCGCCGGTCTGCTGGCCATGTCATTGATGCTTACCGTCAAATCTCTCGGCTATGACTCCTGCCCGATGGACGGCTTTGACTTTGATGCCGTTGGCAAGCTCATTAATCTGCCGGCGGATCATGTGGTATGCCTGATGGTGGCGGTTGGGAAAAAGCTGAAAGATGCCTGGCCGCGCGGCCCGCGGCTCGACCAGAAAGAAACCGTTATCCGCAATCATTTTTGACGCCATCACAGGATTGGTTCCATGACGTCAACGCGATGACGGAGCTAAAACCAACGGCCTGACCGGGAGGTACTTGCTGATAAGGTGCAGCGCAATGACGTTGCGCTGGCTCAAAAGTTCCTGCGCGGCCAGCGGATCAGCGGCAATGCCAGTGAGCTGCACGGGAACATGTATGAGTTTCCCAT
Source organism: Planctomycetota bacterium (assembly GCA_021810145.1). Lineage (GTDB taxonomy): Bacteria > Planctomycetota > Phycisphaerae > WQYP01 > WQYP01 > JAMDCX01. The sequence continues at coordinate 876 of JAJZJL010000144.1, forward strand.
TACGCAATACCAGCAGGGTAATGACACTGCCTGGCTCATGCCGTTGTATTTCCTCGCGGAACGCATTTGCGGTGTTGTAAGCTGGAATTGGATGACCATTAATACCCAATACCAGATCATTTTCGTGCAGATATAAACCACCGGGGAAACCGGCGACCGTGCGCACCACCGCCACAGCGGGAATCCAATGGGGGATTCCACGGCGGCGCAGTTCCAGAGCCTGTGCGACAAACTCCACACCAATAAAGGCGCTGCCATGGTGCAGCCAGTTAAATTGCCGAAGATACAACTGCAGGCAAACCCGCAGAAGCCGGTCGCGCTGTTCCGGATTTTTCGCTTTTACCATCGCCGCGGCGAGTTGCGGCAATACAAATCCCTTTATGGATAACAAATTTCGCTCCGCCCGCCGCCGATTCCGCCATTTATCCGAGGCCAGAGATTGCACATTTTTCGCCACGCGCCGCTGCAAGGCTGTGGAAATAGGAGCCTGCCGATCCGTGGCCGACGCCGTACGCGCGACGTGGCCCGCAATTGCCTGTGTACCATTCGTAATCGCAAATAGCGCCAACACACACAGCGGAATATCATTGCGATAGCGCGACGTGAACAGGGAAAAACGTATGTATGCCGGGCTATTTGCGGCGCTGAAGAAATCCAGTGCCCGCGCGATCCGTTTTCCAATACCGCATGCGCGTTGGGTTAAGATCGCAGCGCAGCGGGCATGTTTCAATCGCCAGCCGCGGCAAAGGCCGGATCGCAATGTTTTGTTGTCGGTTCGAACTTGCATCACATTGTCCTGATGTCGCGGCCATCAGCCGTGAACCAGCTTTAACATCCAATAAGCCAATGGAGCGGCAAAAAGTGCGGAATCAAGCATATCCAGCACGCCGCCAAACCCCGGAACCAGGCCCGAATCTTTCACGCCGGCATCACGTTTCAATAAACTTTCCAGCAGATCTCCCATTTGTCCCGCCGCTCCCAGAATGGCACCGGCAATCAACCCTTCCCACCAGACAAATCTGGGTGAAAAATGCGACAGCAGCATGCCAATAAATGCAGCCGCCGCCAATCCGCCCACAAACCCCTCCCATGTTTTCCCGGGAGAAAGCCACGCGATCAATTTATGCTTTCCCAACCAGCGCCCAAAACCGTAGGCTCCCATATCGGCTCCCTTTACCATCAGGAGTATCGATACCACCATACCGGCGGAATGGGTGAGTCTGATCGGCAGAAAAAAGCCCGGCATAACTCCCAGATACACAATAGCCAGAAGCGACCCTCCGGCCGAGGCCATGGCTCCGTCGATTTTCTGATTCCGACTGTACATCACCACAGCGGCCACGAGTCCCAGAGCCAGAACCGTCGGTACCAGATAATGCGGCTTTACCGTGTGAAACCACCATGCCACGCGTATCGCAATCGGGCTGGCCCCTTGCGGATGATCCAGCAACGTCTGCGATAACTGCTCCAACCAGGGCCAGATCATGCAAAGCAGGGAAGCCGTCACACATACGCGCATGGAAATGGTCACCCCCTCGGCCTTTAACAACCGCCGCATCTCCGCCGTCGCCAGCGGAATAATGCCCACCAGAGTTAAGACGATCAGAGTGCCCGGTGGAAACGACATGCACCGCGCCGGCCAGCCCGCTGACAGCGTCTGATCAAAATAAAACATTGTCAAAAGCAAGGCCCCGAACAGCAGGCCGTAAATCAGACGCAATTTGAACATAAGCGCGGCATCCGTAAAACGGGATTATAGTACGAATACCGCCCCTTGGCGTAAAATGCTTGCGGGAATATTTTCCGGCGGCATGACTTTGCCATGCGTTGTGGCCCCGCCGCAGACACTTGCGGCTACCGCTGTTCTATTATCGGACAAGTCGGGATATAGTGAAGGGCAGAAGTTTTTCCACGGAGTTGCATCCATGAAACGCACTGCTTACCTCATATCTGCAATGATAGCCACCATGGCCGCAACCATGTTCGGTGTATGGATTTTCCGAACCCCTGAGCTGATCGCCAGGACCGCTGTGCCAACTGAGCCGGTTATGACCTTGACCTCACCGGCTTTTCACAATGAGTCGGTATTGCCCAGGCGATTCACTGCGGATGGCCGGGATATTTCACCGCCCCTGGCATGGAGCCATGTACCAGCAAAAGCCGTTTCTCTGGCTCTGGTGATGATTCCTGCGCACCGGGACGCACACGGCCCGCTGGCGTTTCGGCATTGGATGATTATAAACATTCCACCGACAGCCAAAGGCTTGCCGGAGAACCTGCCACGCACCAAACGCATTGCGTCGATGCCGTCGGTGCAGCAGGGGAAAAATTCCTTCGGCTATTTCGGATACGGCGGGCCATCACCGCGATCGGCGCAAGCCGGGACACACCATTACCGCATTATTCTTTACGCGTTAAGCCGCAAGCTTCTGTTCGCGCCAGATTGCCTGCCCTGCCTGCATCATGCCATGGCCGGTTACGTCCTGGCGCAAGCAACGCTGCACGTGCGCTATGGGCGCAGTGATGGACGGTAGCCGTCGGGGCCGTCGCGACCGATATGCGGGTCGTCGGAACAAAAAAACCTGCTTCCGCATTCAAAAAGACAATGGTACAATAAAGATCAGCCGCGCTACCGGCACCGTGGCCTTGCAGGATTTCAGATGATCAAACGCTTCGCAGTAAAAAAATTCAGAAGCCTACTTGATGTCAGCGTCGACTTGGCGGACATTACGGTTCTGGCCGGGCGCAGCGGCACCGGCAAAACCAATTTTGTTGATGCCATTTCGCTTCTGACCAAGGTGATTGCCTCCGGAAGCGATGCAACCAATATGCACGAGCCGCTCATGCTTTTTGGCGGATACGATGGGCTCCGCCCGGCCAGCATAAGAAACGCGGAGTTCAACGCCGAGTTTTCCGTGCTGTTTTCGGTTCCCGGTTATTCTGGTGATTTCGACTACAACCTCACGATACGATTCCCCAATTTCTTCGTGCAGGAGGAAAGCCTTGCACATGCCGGCGTCACAGTTTTCCATCAGGAGGCCGGAAAATGGGTGACCGAACCGAAGCTTAAGACCAACGGAAACTTGGGAACTGTGATGCTGGGCTGGCTGACCGGCTTGCCCGAAGCAAATGTGGCGTATATCAGTTTGGCGAAGAGCATCAGCAGTTATAATTTTCCCGGTACGGTGCTTGCCGCAACGGGCCAGCCGGCGTCGAAGGGCCTCGAACCGCTTCGATTCGATGGAGCCAATGCGATACAGGTTATCGACGGGATCCTCACCAGCGTCCAGACGCTTCAAAATTGGCAGGAGATTGTATCCGCCCTCAAGGTCCTCTCGACATCGCTTGAGGATGTTACCGTCTCGCCATTTTCGAGCAGCGGGATTGCGGCCTCCTATCAACTCGGGGAGCAGATGGTATCCATTGATCTACCCAAGCAGTCGGAAGGGTTCCGTCGGCTTCTTGCACACCTGATTGCCATCTACCAGAATCCGACACCGCAGGTGATCATTTTCGAAGAGCCGGAAAAGGGAATATTTCCCGGTGCCCTATCCCTGCTGGCGGAACATATCAAATCCGCCCACGAGAGGCTCGGCACGCAATTCATATTGACTACGCATAGTCCGCAGCTCCTTGATGCGTTCCCTGGCGAGGCAATCCGCTGGGTGAGATACTCCTCCGCAGGAACACACATTGCACCGCTCGATCAGAATGATTTGCAAGCTTTGCGCGACGGATTAATGACGCCCGGCGAGTTCCTGACGGTGACGGACCCGGTCCAACCGGAGCCGATACAGGGATGAGTCCACACCCGGGGAAAATGATTATCGCATTTGGTGAAGGCGAAGGAGAGGAACGGGCCTTACCGGTGCTTATCCGGAAAGTCCTTCGTGAGGCGTATCCTCAGACTGATCACATCCGGATCGCTGATGCGGCTTGGCGCGTTGGCCACCTTGAAAAGCTGCGAAAGAACGACGGCCAAATTTGGAAAGACAAACTCCGGCTGGCGTCAGAGAAAAGGGGTGCCTCGGCCGTTCTACTGCTCTTGGATGGCGACCGCCCCCCACACCTGGGTTCCCCGCCGCATTGCGTAGGCTCAGCAGCGGGGCAATTGGCGGCCTGGGCTTGCCAAACCGGTGCCGGCAAGGCCTATTCGGTCGCGGTTGTAATCGCCCGGCAGGAAATGGAATCGTGGTTCATTGCGGGCGCTGAATCACTGCGGGGCACACTGAACGACGGCGGTCCGGGCCTCAAGGCCAACGCCCAAGTCCCGGCTGACGATCTGGAATTATCCCCGCGGGATGCCAAGCGCTGGCTCGCAGAAAATATGTTGCAGGGCTATAAGCCAACAGCGGATCAATTTCGCCTGGCCCAGACGGTCAGCCTGGCGATGATCCGACAGCGCAAACTGCGATCTTTTCAGCGCTTTGAAAAGGCGGTAGGTGAGTTGCGTGACGCAATAATTTCCGGGCAACATGTTGCCACGCCGGCAATCCAGAAGCAATTCAACTGAAAAGCCCCAACTGCCGCCCGCCGGGCCGGCGAAACGCGGAGGATGACATTGCCGGATAATGCGATGGCAACCCGGCTCGCCGGGCGGAAAGCTCGAAAAGTTTTTCAAGCTGGTCGGCAAATATACCCTCACCTTTCATCCGTGTGGCAAAATTGGAATCGTTGAGTTTGCCGCCGCGCATGGAGCGAATCCGATTGAGAATTTTCTCCGCCCGATCGGGCTTGTGTTCCCGCAGCCACGTCTGGAACAAATCCTTTACCGAATAAGGCAGCCGCAGCGGCGTATAGCCCGCAAAGGTCGCGCCGGCTTCCGCCGCGGCCTTGAGAATATCCGGCATGTGTTCATCGGTTAAGCCCGGTATGACCGGTGCCACCAGCACGCCCGTTGGAATACCGGCCTGGGACAACGCGGTGATGGCCGCAAGTCTGCGCCGCGGCGAACTGGTGCGCGGCTCCATGATGGCGACGAGTTCCGACTGCAGCGTGGTTATGGAAATAAACACAGCCACGGCGTGATGGCGCGCCAATTCGCCCAGCAGATCAATATCGCGGGTAATGAGATGATTTTTCGTGATGATCGAAACCGGATTTCGAAATTCCGCCAGCACTTCCAGACAACCGCGTGTGATGCGCAACGTGCGCTCCACCGGCTGATAACAATCGGTAACGCTGGCCATGGAAATAAGTTCCCCCTGCCAGTTTTTATGCATCAGCTTTTGCCGCAGTAATTGCGGGGCGTCATATTTAACCAGAATTTTACTTTCAAAATCCAGCCCCGCGCAATAGCCCAGCGTTTCGTGCGTGGGCCGGGCATAACAGTATATACAGCCATGTTCGCAACCCCGATACGGATTGACACTGAACCGAAAACCAATATCCGGGCTGTCATTTTCGGAAATAATGGATTTACTGTGATCCGCAATGAGTTCCGTGCGCGGGGCGGTTGAGACCGGTTCATCGGCATCCGGATCCGGTGCATAATGCGTTGACTCAAAGCGGTTGGCAGGGTTGCCGCTGGCACCGCGTCCGTGAATGGGTAAAGAAACATCCTGCATGATGGCATTATACCAATAAAAAGACCTCCACCATGATGCCGTGAGAGCGGGAGAGATTCGAACCCTTGTTACAAGGGCGGACCAGCACAACGCATCGGCTCAAGACTTCCACAACTGTCTCGATAAATCGAGACCAGGCTTGTCCATCGTTCCGACACCCGGGGTCCTGTACAATGCTCATCGGTCCGAAGCATTAGGCCGCTCTAGCACGAACAAGGCAGAGGTCATATATCCTTTTACACCTATTGCGCGCGAAAGGCAAATCGGTTTGGATGAATCCGGGCCTGTGACAGATTCCGCAAGGCCTTTGTGCCCCTGATCCTTGGGCTTCTAACTCTGCTGTTACCGGCACCATCAATCAAATCCATACTCCACTCCAGCCCGCCATCGCATATACCCGCCGCACCCCCAAACCAAATTCCTCACGGCACGTTGTTCGCCCTGGCTCCGGAATACGTTGCTCGCTGCTTCCCGGCGCGCCGGGACTCGTTGACGCACCCCCGTATCCGCGTCATCCGCGCTATCCGCGGTCCGTTTAACAAGACTTCCAGATAAGCCCGGGAATCGGATCGAGAATTCAGTTCCTGCAGTGTAATTTCCACCGCCATGAGGCGAACTGGCATCACCACTGATTAAACGGATTTAACGGATAACATGCGAACCATGCCCCTTCAGAAGCCCTTCCCTGTATCCGCGTAGTCCGCTCAGAGAGTTTACCCCGTGCGCGCCGGGGCGGTCCACCCCATCCTGCCAGGAAGCTAACCCAACTCACCATCGCAGATCGCCTCCGCGCCGGGATTCATTGCGGCACCCTCGGCTTCCTCCTTGTGAACACAAAACGTTTTTCACCACAACGACACAAAGACACGAAGAGTATTTAATTACCTGACCACTTCTTTGCGTTCTTTTGCGGTTGGTAATCTTTTCCCGGCTCTTCCAGCTTCCAGGTTCCGGGTCCCAGGTTCCATCCCGATGTGCCGGGACATGTGCTATTCAGTAATCGCTGTTCCGTAACACCCTCCCCCCACCTCGGCTTCCTCCCTGTGAACACAAAACGTTTTCCACCACAAGGCCCCAAAGCCACAAAGACAAAATGTTGACCTGAACAATTCTTTGCGTCATTTCATTTCTTTGCGGTTGGTAATTTCTTTCGGCCTCTTTGTGAATAAAAAGGTTTGTCGCCACGAAGGCACGATTACAGTGGCTGGCCAGAATGTACAGTATTGGTCAGTATATTCAGTATTAATCAGTAGATTCAGTACCTGTCCCGTGTGCCGAGAATCGTTGTTTCCCGGCGCGCCGGGATTCGTTGACGCGCCCCCCCCGTATCCGCGCAGTCCGCTTAGAGAGTTTACCCCGTGCGCGCCGGGGCGGTCCAGTCCCTTTTATTCACTACTTATTGCTCATCGCCTGATTGTGTTCGCAAACGATCGCTTGGATGCTGCAGAATCGGTCACAGGTCCGATGAATCCCGCCATCCCCTTAAACGAAACAATTGCGTCGATCATTCATCCAGCCCGACGAACTGTACTGTGCCGAGAATTTCACAAGTTATTGCCGACGTTGAGCTGCCCCGGGCGCAGACAATTTTCACTTTTGTTACAAACCTGCGTTCATTGCCCGCAAGCAGATCGCGCGGGCTTTTTGCCATCGGCCGCACAGAGCCGATAACGATCAAGGGAACCACAGTTCACAGCGGCGATGAAAACGCGCCTGTCGCCGCAGAGTCCTGGCAATCCGGCGGGCCAGTTAACCGCGGGGCTGGCGCGGTGGGTTGCCGCGGTATTGCCGGTCAAGTTCTCATCGGCCCGGCAATCCGGCTGCTATATGTTCGCCCGACAACGTGACCGTGATCTCCCGCACCGTTTTATGAAAGCTTCTGATCACCGGTGTGCCCGTACCGGGGCTCAGCGTAACGGTAAACAGGCCGGTACGGCCATCCGCCCTGGTGGAAATCGAGCCATCGCGCATGGTCGCGGAAATACCGTGCTTGCTGTACCCGGTGACCGTGACAGAAGCTTCCCCTTTCGCAACGACCGCGGTGAGCTTTATACCGGCGCTGGTTACCGCGGCATCCGCAATTCGCTGGCGCCCCATGGGAACAAATTGCTTCAGATCCCCAAAAATCGCCACGCCATTGGTCTGTTCCGGTGCCACAATATCATATTGCCACTCTTTGGAATGCAGTTTGACATCCAGCGGCCGGTCAGCCGTTAAATGGCTGATGGCGTGTGTGAAATAATTGTAAACGATATATCGCCCCCTGGCGGGCAAGCCAAGTTCAGCAGTCCCGATGTGCGCCGTTTTCCTGTCCCCTTTTTGCCGCCAGATAAACACATACGTGGTTTTAATTCCCGCATTGGAACTTGTCCGCGCCACAAAGGGCCGATGCTCACCGGCAGCTTGTGCCAGGATCGTCTTATCCGTGGGCAGCAGCGGCGCATCAGGTTTTACGATCCGCCCGTCTGAACGAATGACCCGTTGGATGTTACGCCACGATTCATGCCCCATCTGATCGCCGACTCCAACCGGACCGGCGGAAAGCGTTGCCAGTAGAATGCCGCCGGTATCGCGACTCATCAATGTATCGGTCCATGGCCAGAGGCCCATGGCATAGGCAAGGCTTGACGTGTATATGAAATGCCGCCAGCGCTGCTGGATGAAATAATCGTCTGAACAGCGAATCATGGATACCGTGGGGACTCGGGCACTTTGCAGAAAAAATCGCGGCAGCGGCATGCAGTATATCAAACTCATATTATGCCGCGCCAGCGAAGCGGCCATATTGCCGGTAAAGGCGTTGCCGACATGGCCCGACACCTGCATCGCGGGGGAATACTGATAAATGTAATTCAGCCAATCCTGTTCATAGCCGATTACACCGGATTGCGCAAAATAATCCGCCGTGGATTTCCACCAGGCGGGATCAATCGGGGCGACACCGGAAATAGCGTATTTTTTATGGTAGGGACTTTCTGGATCAATCCATCGCCCATGACAGACCAGCGGAACCGCAAGTTTCTTTTCAAACGCCTCCAGTCCGTGCGGAAATAATTGGTGCGAAGCGCGATACTGCCAGGTGCCTCCGTAAAGATTCCAGCGACCGGGAGGAAATTTGCCGGCCATGGTTTTAAGTAATGCCCCATTGACATATCGATTGCTTTTGCGGTACCACCAACTGTCCAATTCCATATATGCCAATGGAACGTTATGCCGCGCAAATTGTCGCGCCACGGCTTCCAGGGTTCCGGCGTATCCGAGCTTGGGCAGATAATTGTAATAGTAGTATGCGCCATGATCGGTCCAGTACCCAAAATCCCGCAGCACCACATTGCCTTCATTGCCGATGCGCGGCCGATCATGCCGTTTATCCAACGCGTGTCCCCATAAGGCCAGCGTGCGCTCAATACCGCGCCCCGCAACCAGGATGGTCCACCGTGTCCGGGCGGCCGTGCGCCGCGAAACACCCGGATTGAGAGTCGTGCCGATGCGGCTGGTCGCATTCCCGGACATCCGCGAGATAAGAAATTCCGACGCCGGTGAAACAACGGCCGTATCAGCGCGGTTATTAAAAAGAATCCACGGCATGGAATCCGCCTGCGCATGAAATTCCGGTCCCGCAAAAACCGCGTTCTTAAAACTCAATACCCTTAATTTTTGCGGAATGGATGTAAAATCCGGAAATACCGTCCCGGCCGATCCGCCGGTAATTCCGGCCAGCAGAATACCGCTTCGGGTGTAACACCGCAGAGTACCAACCTTTGCATGGGTCGCCGGCCCCCATGTGAAGCGAACCTGTCTGTACGCACCAAGACGGTTGTGTCCGGAGGTGTAATGAATATTGCGTAACGCTCCTGCCGCATGCCCACTGAACTTCCAGGCCGGCGAGGTCAACGTAAACTGGTAATGTCCAGTGGCGGCATCAATCCGAATCGCGGCACCTGAAACCCCGGTCCCTAAATTCTGCCCAAAACCCCGGTGAACCGGTAGTCCGACCAGCAGCAGGATCGCCGGAATTATTCCGCTTCTCAGCCACACCGGCAAAGCATTGTGTAATCGGGGCATCATGTCATTCTCCAATCATTCATCCATTCGGTGCGTGCTCGTTTCCTCTGTTTTCCGCACACACCGCAGCCTGTGCTTTTTTCACCGGCAGAGTCTATTGCCATATCCCTGCCATCGCAACGCGCACCGCCAGTATTACTGCGCCGAAATAGATGGGTCCGTCCCCCCTGGCAGGCGTAAGCCCGCCCGTAGCAGAGACCTCCGTATGTGCCAATGGCGTAAGCTCAACCACCAGGGCCCACCGCGATCTGCCAGCGGCAATGGCCGGCACCGCAGTTGCATGATGCCCCATTTTGCCGGTGCCCAGGCAGATTTTCAGGGGCAGCATGCGTCTTCGAATCTGCCCGCCGAGATTACCGCAACGAACCCACCTGTCAGTAGCGCAAATGCGGTTTGCCGGGGCAGACCATGGCCATGCGCGCAACGTCACATTGAATCCGGGCAAAGCGACCGCTATTATGATCAACGAATTCCTCGCTCGAAATACTCCGGTGGGAATGCTGCCAATCCGGC
>JAJZJL010000017.1 GCA_021810145.1 Planctomycetota bacterium
AACCTCCGGAGCTTTCGGCCGCGGACTTCTCGCAGGAATTGCCAGATTCAATCAGGAGCACGGCCATACCATTGATCGCCCGGCTGATATGGGTGGCTGGGGCAAACTCCAATAAGCGGCGCGATTCTGCGGAACATCGCCGTGCCGCCTGCGTATATTTGCCGGATTAAACAGGGCTCCTGCCATTTGGTTATGGCTTGGACAAAAGTGGCCGGATACAATCGGTGCGCGTGCAGAAAAATTGCGGGCAACCGTTCCAATGCGCATTGTGACGGAAAAAAGGGGACATGATTAATGAAAAGGCGTGATTTCTGCAAACTCCTGGCCGGTGCAGCCTCATCGGCGCTTATGCCTCCTGAAGCCGGTGCCCGCACGAAGTCTGCGGCGGATGCCCCGGTGGCATTTGATGCATTGACTGAAAATTACGCAACATTTTGTAATACGCCGGCGAAAAATCGTTTATTTTTTAAACTGCGCGGCAGCCGTATTGTAAAAGAAAAGCTTAACGACAAAATATGGCGGCCTGACACCATCCGTCAAATGCAGCATGTGCCGCGATTGCCTGTTCCCGGCGGATCGTGGTACGGCGTGCCGCTGAAATCTCCGATTCCGGGGTTGGCCGGAGACGGTCCCTATAAGCCGACATGGGACTCACTGTTGCAATACGACTGTCCGGAATGGTTCCGTGACGCCAAGTTCGGCATCTGGAATCATTGGAGTCCGCAGTGTGTTCCGGAAGATGGAGATTGGTACGCCCGATTGATGTATATCCAAGGCTCGCAGCAATACAAATATAATCTGCGGCATTATGGGCACCCTTCCGTGTTCGGTTATAAGGACCTTTGCCCGCAATGGACGCTGTTGAATTGGGAGCCGGACAAGCTTATGGCCAGCTATAAGCGTGCCGGTGCCAGATTGTTTCTGGCTCTGGCGAATCATCACGATGGCTTTGATACATGGAATTCCAGGCATCATCCGTGGAATGCGCATAATATCGGTCCGCATCGTGACGTGATTGGAACCTGGGCAAAAGTCGCACGGGAGTCCGGCCTGCGATTCGGCGTTACCGTGCATCAGGCATACAACTGGTGGTGGTTTCAAACATCGCACGGTGCGGACTCTACCGGCCCAATGGCCGGTGTGCCTTATGACGGTGATTTGACCAAAGCGCAGGGCATGGGGCAATGGTGGGAAGGATTCGATCCGCAGCAACTCTACGGCCCCAAACATCCGCCTGATGCGCTGCCGGATATTTCCTATGTCAAAAACTTTTATGACCGCACACGTGATCTGGTTGATCAGCATAATCCGGATGTTCTCTATTTTGACAATCCGCTGTTTCCTCTGGGATGGGCCGGGATGAATATCGGGGCTTACTTTTATAACCGTAATCTGCGGTTGAATGGCGGCAAGATGGAAGGGGTCATAAACATTAAAGGCGTTCCGGGCCATCTGCTGAAATGTGTGGTCGGAGATATTGAACGCGGTGTTACGAACCGAATAATGCGTTACCCCTGGCAATCCGAAACCTGCATTGGTGATTGGCATTATCAGCGGGCATTGTTTAATGCTCCCGGGAGATATGGCGGTTATTTAAGTCCCAGAGACGTCATCCACTGGATGATTGATGCCGTGAGCAAAAATGGAACATTTATTCTCAATATACCCGGTAAACCCGACGGCACGATAGACCGCAAGGAACAATTAATTCTTGAGGAAATCGGCAACTGGTTCCAGATCAATGGAGAAGCCATTTATGCCACACGACCATGGAAAATTTACGGCGAAGGCCCCACCGTTATGCAGGCCGGTTCCATGCACGGCAAGAGTATCAGCCGGCTCGGGGCAAAGGATATTCGCTTTACCCGCAACAGAGCCAACACCATCATCTACGCCCTGGTTTTGGGGTGGCCCGAGAATACATTGCTGATTCATGCGCTGGGTAGCGCGGCAGCGACGAATCCAGGTAAAATCCAGCACGTTGAATTACTGGGCACCGCGCAAAAGCTGAACTGGAGCCAATCGGCCGTCGGCCTGCGTGTTGAATTGCCCGGTATTCGTCCCACGGTTGATTACGCCATAGCATTAAAGGTGATTTTATGAGTGACTCGACACGCCGGCGAACCTGCAACATGGCGCCTTCGAAAGCGCCCTTTTACGGCACATGGGGGGACGACCGTTGTGTGGGGTGCGTGACTGGAATATATAGAAATGTCTCCACGGTTGGCATGTTGATTCTGATTCTGATATGTGTCGCGAGTTTATCCTGGCCTGGGCGAACCTGCGCAAAGGTGCCGCCGCTGGCAACCGGGGCGAACATACCCACACTTGATCCCTCCGCGGGATTGATACAAATGAAGCATTCGCCTCGGATTAATGCCCTGAAGGTTGTTGAGTCGTTGCAACCACCGCCGGCTGAGAAGTACCTGCGACACTTATATTTTCAGCCGCTGCACGTTACCGTCCTGCACGGTAGAACCGCGTTTGCCGGCTTGGCGGACGTTGCCGGTTCCATGCGGGCAAACCGCAGCCTCCGCCCCGGATACCGTGGAAATTCTCCGCTGGTTCCGGCCCACAGGATTTCACTCCTGGCCGTCGGGGCGCATTCCGCGCCACTGCCCGAATTGCTGCTGGATTTCGGCCAGGAGGTTGCCGGAAGAATCCAGGTTCGCGGGTCCGGGGGAACCATATTGATCGGCACTGGCGAATCCCGTGGTGAAGCATTGCATAAGCCATGGGGAGGTGTTCACGCATTGGACCTTACCGGCGGAAATACTCTGTCCACGCCTTACAGTGGGTTTCGCTACGCCACAGTTGTCTTTCAAGGGCACGGCCGCATTAAACTCAACCGCCTCCGATTGGATTTTAAATACTATCCTGTGCATTACCGCGGCGCATTTCGTTGTGCTGATCCGCTGTTAACCCGCATCTGGTACACGGGGGCGTACACGGCGCATCTCTGTATGCAGGAAGAAATCTGGGATGCGCCAAAGCGGGATCGTTCTTTATGGATGGGCGACACGCAAATTTCAGGCGAGGTGATTAACAACGCGTTTCTTGATCGCTTCCTGATGGAACTGACCATGAGCTATTTGCGCAACCGGGCACAGGGCGATCTTATGCCGCGTGGTTTACCGATGGGCGGTGAGTGGCATGGAGCGAGGTTTTTCAACCGGCCCGCAGATGTGCTGCCAGTGCGCGATGTCAACGCGATTCCGGGCTATTCGTGTGCCTGGATATGTACCCTGGCTGACTTTTATAAACATACCGGCGCTATGGGCTATCTTCGGTCCCAGCACCAATTGCTGCTGTCCATGCTTCGTTATATGCGCAGCGGATTTAATCGCAAAAATCTGTTTATCAACAGTCATAACGAGTGGAACTTTGTCGATTGGGTCCCGCTTTTGAACGGCGGAAAGTTCCGCGACGCCGCCACAGACACCCGGCAGGCTCGGATCAATACGGACCTCTACACCTGCTGGGCCGTTAAGCGAGCCGTCTTCCTCCTCAAGGCACTGGGAGATCACGCGAATGCCGAAAAATACATGCAATGGCACACAGAACTTGTTAAGGCCGCCCGGAGGTATCTGGTTAATCCGCACACCGAAACCTATACCAGTCTCCCGCAACCCAACGCAATGGCGATACTTTCCAAAGTAGCCGATGCCCGGCAGCGGGCTGCAATCAACGCCCATATTTTTGGCCCCCATAACCATTTCTGGAGGAAAATTGGAACCCCATATTGCATGAATTTTGCGTTGTTTGCTCTGAGCGATCTGGGACAAACCAATCGTGCTTTGGCGTTTGTCCGCAGATATTGGGGTGGGATGCTAAAAGACGGCGCGACCACATTCTGGGAGGCGTATCGAATGTCCGCCGCGCGGCGAAATGCGTCAAGGCAACTGGGATATCGCACAAGTTTATGCCACGGGTGGTCCGCCGGTGCCACAAATTGGCTAACCCAGTACATATTGGGCGTCAATCCGGTGGCAGGCGGCTTTCAGCGTGTCAATATCACCCCCCACATGGGAGACCTGAAATGGATTGCGGGAAAGGTGCCCACGCCCAATGGCCCCATCCGCATTCGATTACAGCGAATCGGAAATCGCCGATCCCTGGGTATTACGCTCCCGGAGAATGTGCGGGCCACCATCGCTCTGCATGGCACCAGGATGCTGATAAAGGGTGCGGCGGCCGTAGCTGATCATGTTGCGAATGGGCGGATTTTTGTGCAACTCGACAAGCCCGGCCACTATACGATCATCGCCAGATAGAGCACAGCTTCCTTCGGCACGACCAGCCCCAGTCGCCGGGAAGCGGATCATGTTGTCATGCGGGAAGTTGCCAGGCACCGGAGGAAATCAAGCCAACGCCTTTTCGGGATTGCAGGATGGCTGGTTCCGTGGCGATGCGCCTGATGGAAAAAGCTCTCAGGCCTTTTTCGCCGGCATGGGTAAGTGTTGTCAAATAAGCGGCGAAAGGTCAGGATCGCAACTTCTTCTGCCGGGCGGAAAATTCTACCGGAACTTTGAATACTTTTTCAAACAGATCGGCCTTGTGCCGTGCGGCCCAGAGTTCCAGTTCGTAATCCGTCTGTGTTGTTAACGAAAATATCGCTCTGCGATTGCGCAGGGACATCCGAACACCTTCAACATTTCGGTAATGACCGCGGTCAAGCCCGTCGGCCAAACGTAATATCGCTGCCAGTTTGTCCACTACCTTTTGTTCCGCCAGGGTAAGCGACATGTACGCCTCATGGCTCTTCTTGGGCATACTGCGTCGATGATAACGCGCCACATTTCCGATAATTTCCAGTTCCACCGGAGAAAAGCCTTCAAGATCTCCATTTTTAATCAGGTAATAGCTGTGTTTATGATGGCCACTGTGGCCGATATGCCAGCCAATATCATGCAGCATCGCGGCATATCCCAGCCACTCCCGCGCTCGGTTGTCCAGATGATGCAGTCGCCGGGTTTGATCAAAAATGCTCAAAGCCAGTTGGGCCACCTGCTGGTGGTGGGGCTCATCATAGTTACAACGGCGGCCCAGTTCGATAACGCTGCGGCGGCGCGGCTCGGTAATTTCCACGGACAATCGCACCTTGGGCCAGTGGGTTTGCATGTAATCAATAATCATGCCTTCACGCATGGCCCGATCTGATATTTCAATAATCGGGATATTTAATTGTTCAAACAGGTAATTCACCAGCTCCGCCCCGGCGATGATTTGCGCGGCTCTGCCCGGATCAAGCCCCGGCATTTTCAGACGTTCTTTCTGTGTGGAACGCATGAGCCGGCGGTAGATAATTTCAAAATCTTCATGCCGCATTTCACTTACGACACGATGCCGCGCAATATGCTGTTCATGCTGCCCGACGCACATGGCGGCCAGATTTTCCAAGGTTCCGGATGTGCCGATAAATTTAGTCACATGCAGCGAGCGAATGCGGGAAATCAGCCCCTTGAGTGTGGCGTGAATGTGTCTCCGCAATTCCCGAAGTTCCCCCTTGCTTGGCGGGTCATGCCGGATAAATTGCTGCGTCAGGCGACTGGCTCCAAGCTTGCGACTTTCCAGCATCAACGCCTTTTCCGGCGTTCCGACGATTAATTCCGCC
The DNA here is from genome assembly GCA_021810145.1 of Planctomycetota bacterium. GTDB lineage: Bacteria > Planctomycetota > Phycisphaerae > WQYP01 > WQYP01 > JAMDCX01. The sequence continues at coordinate 5,615 of JAJZJL010000017.1, forward strand.
GAACCTCCGCCAATATCAATGATCAGCGCCGGTCCCTCCTCCATGCCGACGGCCTGCCTAACCGCCAGATAAATCAGCCGCGCTTCCTCCTGGCTGCTGATCACCCGTATGTCCAGTCCAAGCTGGGTTTTTGCCATCAGAACAAAATCGCCGCCGTTGATACTTTCGCGCACGGCACTGGTTGCAAATGCCAGTACACGATCACATTCCAAACTCTGCGCAACGCGCATGTACCGGCTTAAAACGCCCATCGTATGCGTCATGGCGGGACGCGGAAGGATGTGGCGTACCAGCGATTCACTTCCTAATTGTGTTAATTCTTTCTCGGAGCTTAATACTTTAAAGCCCATTGTCGCAGTAACTTCTACAATCACCATGTGCAGACTGTTGGTGCCAATGTCAATGGCCGCAATTCTTAGACCATGTGGGGTGTTGTGCCTCGCGGTTTTTCCTTTGCCGGTCCGCCGATTCGCCGTTCGGTTTACGAGAGCTGCGGCGTGTGACGGTCCGGTCCTGGTGGATATCCTTTTTGTGGTTATGTGTGGCCTCTTCATATCGTAAGATTATGCTGGTCCAGGTGCCGTATGTCCATGCACTTTACCCGCGATACCGCATTTTTTACCCATTGTATGCCTGCCGAAGCTCTATTGGGTCTCCGCTTCGGGCTTGATGAGTCGCGAAGATTGTCTGTCCACCCTAAAATGCCGTTATGAAAAAATGGCTCAACAGTATTAATTTGCTGGCATGCACGGTTCTTGGGGTAATAATTGTCCTTTGCGGGGGCCTGGCGCAGGGGCTTGCTTCGGCTAACACCGCCGTTGCGCCTGTCCGCCCGCCCGGCGCAGTGCGGCTGATCGCATTACCGCGCTTGGTGGCCGCCGGCAGCAAAGATTATCTATGGCTGACCATTCCGTCCAAGCCGGTAAAACCGCTGACCGGACCGCAATTTTTGCTGTTGTCTCATGCCCTTAATGCCCGTAAGGACAACGCGGCCCTTTGGCGACAGGTCTCAACGGGAAGCTTTACGGGTTATCCTGATTGTGCCGCAGCCGCGGAAAATCCGATCAGCGGTGCGATGAAGCATGGGGTTTATCTCTTTTTTCAGAACGGGTATGGCGTCTGTTTTGGCCGCAAAGAGTCGATCAGCCTGCCACCGCTTAATGGAACACTCTTTCCCGTGGCGGCCGCGAATGAAAGTGGCAATGTGTATTTACTGGCATACGGTACGGTGGCTGGCACCAACAACGCCGTGGCATCCCCCGTCCAAAAAATCCTCTCGCATGTGCACAGCTTGGCCGACAGAATGATGGTGATTCCCCAGTCTGCACCCGTTCACACGGCCAACGCCTCCAGAAAGGTGGAAAATAAGCAGGACTTGAAGGCCGGAGAACAGCCAGCTCAGTTATCCGCCGGGCGGACGCCGGCGGTGCCTGCGAGTACCGCCCCTGCGCATAACAGAGTCGGCAGAACCATTGCTTCCGCCAAACTTTCCGCACCGTCGGAAGTTGCTGTTCGGCCGGGGCCTAACCCGTTGCCGGTATGGCATCTCCTGGAACTCCACGACGATCACTGGTCCGAACTTCCCGCTCCGGTGCTGCCGGAGCGCCTTTCCAATTCATTGATCGTGGGCCGGGTGGCACTCATGGCGATCAATCATCAATTGATATTATTTCAATTAACAGCCGGACATGAACTTGCCGGGCAATTCATGGATATCCAAGCTGCAGCTTCAACGTGGCATCCTCTGCCTCCAGTGATTCTGCCGCATCCGACTCGCGTGATTCTTAGTGCTGCCTTCAGCCACGAAGGGGTGTTGGCCTGGACATCCGCCGGAGCTGCGGGAAGGACCGACATCAATGGTCTGGTTGTGCAAGTATCGGATCGTGACAACATCCAACTTACCCGCTGGCAAAAGCCATTGGTATCAACCATTGTTGGCAGCGCTTTTGGCGATATCGCCATGGGACGTGACGGGGATTGTTTTGCGATTCTGATCAGTCAGGCGAGCCACAAACTTACACAATATACATTCAGTTTGTCCGGCCAATTGCTGCAAGGCCCGGAAAACATTATTCCCATTGCCAAGTCGACAAACGTTCCCGGTGATTATGAACGACTGATTCTGGCGGCTCTGATTGTACTGCTGGCTCTGTCCGTATGGCGCCGAAAGGAACCCTTTGGAACGCTCAAGGTCAGCCCCAAATTTCATGTGGCCCGGCTGTACCGCAGGTTTGGCGCCGCTGGAATTGATTTGGCCCTGGCCGCTCTGGTGGTCATGCTGGTGTTTCATCTGTATACCCGAGAGGATTGGGTAAAAATGGCGAGGGCGTCGCTGGATCTGTTGTTCAATCCGCAGAATTTATTGAAGGCCCCCCAGTTTCTGTGGCTTCTGGCGATCTATGAAGTACATGTCACTGTTTCTGAACTGATTTTTGCCCGGTCGCTGGGAAAGTGGATTCTGGGGCTGTATGTAGTTGATATGACGGGCCAAAGGCCCGGGTTTGTTGCATTGCTTACCCGGAATTTATTCCGCATTCCTGAAATGATCGCCATAGTAGTGCTGGTGTTTATGTTTGTATCGACAGATCGTCAGCGTATTGGAGATATTCTGGCGCGAACCGTCGTTGTGCAGGACATAACGGATCAGGGCAAAATGTTGTGATTATCAAGTGACAGGCCACCGTCTGCATCTACGGAAAAGACATGGATATCATTGCTGGTAAATGCCTGTTCAGCGGTTCGACTTCAGATGGGGTTCGATATCGATACCTTTGGAAAAAATCAGAGGTTGCAAGGCCTGCGGGCATTTTGCAACGGCGTAGCGAAAACGGTAATGAAAGGTTGAAAATGGGTGAAAAACTGACTATCGAAGAATTTCAAAATCATATTCGTGATAAATACTCCGCCCGCGATATTCAACGCGGTTCGGCACCGACATTTATGTGGTTAATAGAGGAAATCGGCGAATTGGCCACCGCGTTACAAGGCGATGACCGCGACAACCAGGAGGAAGAATTTGCTGATGTTGTGGCATGGCTTTGTACGATGGCCAATATCCATGGCATTAACCTCACCTCCGCGATTGAGAAAAAATATTTCAAATCAGGCGGTCCGAAAGGCTTTAAATAACCAAGGCGACTTTAAGGCACTATTTTGCTAAGATAGCTTTGCAATGGACGATGTCTACCCTATATTTCTTCGGCTGAAAGAAAAACCCGTGCTGATTGTCGGTGGTGGGCCTGTCGGATGGCGCAAAGCGGAAGGCCTTCTTGCGGCGGGGGCACTGGTCACGGTGATAAGCATGGAATTCCATAAGGATTTCGAACAATTGCCGACGGTGCGGCGCGTTGCATCAGCCTACCAACCGGGCCTTTTGACACAGGCAGGGCAGCCGCGATGGATGCTGGTTTTTGCCGCAACGAACAATTCACAGGTCAATGCACAGATTTATGCGGATGCCAGCGGTATGGGAATACTGTGTAGCCGCTGTGATGCGCCAGCGGCTGGAGATTTTATCAATCCAGCGGTACAACGCTGCGGTCCGGTAATTCTGGCCGTTACCTCCGGCGGGGCGTCTCCAGGTTTGTCCGGAGATTTAGCACGGCAATTGGCTGAGGAACTCGATCCCGTGCAGATAAAGCAGATAGAATTATCGGCACGGTGGAGGGACCGGGTGCTGCAAAGTATTCCCAGTTCCGAACATCGTCGCAGACTTTTGCAGCGTTTGTCAGGTGAAGCGATGCGGGATACCATCCGACAGTGCGGTGAAGCAGGGGCGGAAACGCTCTTTCAGAAATGGCTTCAGGAAGTCAAAACGTCCGCCGGTGTCGATATTAGCCCGTCAACGGAGGCGAGGAAGTAATTGATCATGTCGAATCCCGCTGAACCGTATACGCATTTATCGATTCTTCAGTTTGCAACTGCGCTGGCGGCGGCGGTGTCTTTTCTCGCGGCATTCTGGTTTGAATTCAGAGCCTTGGGGCGTCAACGCTCAGCCGGGCAATCACCGCCTGTTAATGCTTCCGAACGGCTTTCTCCTGCTCTGGTTGTGGGCAATGGCGTATTTCTCATAACGCTTCTTCTGATCAGCCGTATGGTTGACGCTCGTCGCATGACCTTGCCTCTGTCTGATTATTTTGACGCATTTTTGCTCCTGGCTCTGGTGCTATCCATGCTTTGGGGCTATTTGCAGTGGACACGGCACCTGCGGGCCTTGGCCACTTTTCTTCTTCCGATGATTTTCGCGCTGATGGTTGTTGGAATTGTACTGGGGCTTGCGGGTGTGCGGCATTTCGGGGCGCATAATCCATGGGTGGCGGCGCATATTGCCAGCGTGCTTCTGGGTACCGCAAGTTTTGCCGCTGGATGTGTGGGTGGCATTGCCTACTTGCTGGCCGACCGGCGTCTGAAAAAGCGCGGGCGTATCGGCTGGGATTTGTTTGCATTGCCGTCGTTGGCGTCAATTGAAAAATTTACCCGCCACGCCATTGTGCTGGGATTTGCGTTGCTGACTCTTGCCGCGATTACCGGAATATTCCGTGCGGTTCGTGATCCGCAACTCATGGGACAGCACTGGTATGTTTCACCCAAGGTTCTCCTGACCGCCGTGGTCTGGCTGGTGTACGGCTCACTGATAAATATTCGTCTGGTACCGGTATTGCGGGGGGCACGCTGTGCCTGGTTGAGTATTATTGGATTTATGCTGCTGATGACGGTGTTTGTCGTCATGTTGTAAAGGCGCTGTAAGCTGACGTATGCAGAATATTATTCCATCTGAATCATCGGTCATGATGGTGGGGCTCAACCATCGCACGGCACCGGTACACCTGCGTGAAACGCTGGCGTTTTCCGATCAGGCCGCCGATGCCGCTTTGCTGACTTTTAAGCAGCGCTTCCCTTCCTCCGAAGCTGTGATTGTTTCCACCTGTAACCGTGTGGAATTGTACGTAGCCCGGCACGGAGCCTTACAGCCCACAACTCAGGAAATGGTCGAATTTCTTGCGGAAAGCAGGGGGGTGGCGTCGGCTGAAGCCAGCGGAAGCATTTACCGCATGGAGCAGCAGGCGGTGGTGGAACACCTCTTTGCGGTGGTAAGTTCTCTGGATTCTCTGGTGCTTGGTGAAACGCAGATTCTCAGTCAGGTAAAACAGGCTTATCAGCGGGCGGCCGCCATTGATGCGGTCGGGCCGGTGTTTCATTCTCTGTTTCAGCGTTCTTTTGCCGCCGCGAAAGATGTGCACGAACGCACTGGCCTGGGGGATGGCCATGTTTCGGTGGCCAGTGTCGGTGTGGATTTACTGCGCGGTGTATTTGATCGTTTTGATGATAAAACCGTGCTGCTGATCGGAGCGGGGAAAATGGCCGGGCTTATGCTGCGGCACATGGTGTCTCTGCAACCCGGCCGGATGATTGTGACCAATCGCACTGCCGAAAAAAGCGCGGAGATGGCGGGGCGGTTCCGCCTTGAATCGGTTGATTTTTCGCGCCTTTGCGAATGGCTGACCGCATCGGATATTGTGCTGACCAGTACCGGCTCGCCGGAACCGATCATCACCGCCGATACCATCAAACAACAGATGAAAGCCCGGCAATACCGTCCGCTGGTAATCGTCGATATCGCTGTTCCGCGCGATGTGGATTCGGAAGTTGCCCGGCTGGGAAATGTATATCTTTATAATATCGACGACCTGGAGCGCGTGGCACAGAACAACCGCCAGCAACGGGGGGCCAAAGTGGATTTGAGCCGCGGCATAATTGCTCGCCACACCGCTGACTTCATGCACTGGCTGGCGGCACGCAACACCGGTCCGGTGGTCAAGGCGCTGTATCAGCACTGTCGGCAGATCAGTGATCAGGAATTGGAAGTTCTGATGGCGGGTAATCCGGACCTGACAGAATCGCAGAAACAGGCCATTCGTAAAATGGCGCATCGGCTGGTTGGGAAAATTCTGCATGTGCCTGTGACGGAGCTGACCACTCAGGCTGCCCATCACCGCAGGATCCATCTCGCCGGGGCCATTCAGGAACTTTTCCATCTGTTGCCGCCGGATTCCGGCAAGTCGGATTCGGATCAACCGCCGGAAAAATCATTGTGAAATAAATCGATTCGTCATCGTGCCAGCTTGGTGTATAGTAACATGTTTGTCCCCTGCATAATGGCGGCAGGGTAAATATGATTGAGGTTGCTTAATGTCGGTTGATGCAAATGAAATCCTTCAGGGCTTAACTACACCGCAACGCGATGCGGCCACACATATAGATGGGCCGCTTCTGGTGCTGGCCGGTGCGGGCTCGGGAAAAACCCGTACCATCACCCGGCGCATTGCCTATATGGTGGCCAATGGCATTCCGCCATGGAATATTCTGGCCGTGACGTTTACCAACAAAGCAGCCGGAGAAATGCGGCATCGAACCATGGAACTTCTGCATGCTTTACCGCAGCGGTTGTCGCGCGGTGTAACCGTTGCCACGTTTCACAGTCTCTGTGCCCGTCTCTTAAGGGAATATGCCACGGTCATGGGCCTGGCCCCTAATTTCAACATCATGGATACCTCCGACCAGCTTAAAGTGGTCAAGCAAGCCATGGAAAAAGCGGGATTGTCTCCGGATTCCATGAAACCCGATCGTGTGCTAAGCGCCATCAGCGACGCGAAAAGCAAGCTCAAATCCGCAGAGGCGTTCAGTAAAACCGCCACCATGTTCAATGATCGCAACATTGCCCGTGTTTATATGGCTTATGAGCAACTGATGAATGAAAACAAGGGCGTTGATTTTGACGATCTGCTGTTCAAAACGGCCGTGATGCTCAGAGACCACGCGGATGTGCGTAAACAATTGCAGGATCGCTTTCGATATATCCTTATCGACGAATATCAGGATACCAACCATGCGCAGTTCGTCATTGCTCACATGCTGGCCATGAGCCATAAAAACATCTGTGTGACCGGTGATCCGGATCAGTCCATTTATGGCTGGCGGGGTGCAAATCTGTCCAATATTATGGAATTTGAGCAATTTTTTCCAAACGCCCGGGTGGTGCTGCTGGAGCAGAATTACCGCAGCACAAAAATCATCCTCAAGGCCGCATCGGCCTTGATTTCCAATAATATTGCCCGGAAAAACAAAGACCTTTGGACAGACAATGAAACCGGCCCGAAAATTCTGCATCTGGTATGCGCCGATGAACACCAGGAAGCGCACGAACTCGTTAAGCGACTGAAGGAATTTCACGATCAGCAGCAGATCGGATGGGAAAATATGGCAATTATGTATCGCATTAATGCCATGACCCGGGTGCTGGAAGACGCTTTAATGAAATCGTCTGTGCCTTATCAGATTATCCGTGGTACGGAATTTTACGGCCGCAAGGAAGTCAAGGATGTCATTGCCTATCTGCGCCTGATTACCACGCCGGAGGACAACATCAGCCTGGAACGGGTGATTAATGTTCCTCCCCGTTCCATCGGGCAAGCCAGCGTGGCTCGCCTTTCGGGCTACGCCAACGAGCACCATCTGACGCTTATGGCTGCCTGCCGCCGGGCCGATGCCATTGACGGACTTCCCAAACGCGCTGCCGAGGCATGTCGCAGATTCGCCGCTATGATTGATTCCTGGAGGAACAGGTTTGTGCCATCCGCCGCGGGTGTGACGATACCCACTGCGCCGCCGGAAGAGGAATTTGCGGAATCTGAATCCGGCATGTTCGATTTTTCTTCCGCCGATGCTGATCCATTATTTGATCCGGCATTGGCCGCGGATTTTTCCGCACAGGCGCCGGAAGTTTCTGACTTCGACGCGGAAAATGGCGGCGGCCAAAGTGATATGAAGGATGAATATCAGCAATCGGCCACTGCGCCGGGCAACCGAGGGTCATCAATTCCAGTGGCTGAAATGATGGAAACGATTATCGAACAATCCGGAATGAAACTCATGGATTCCGGCTCCGGTGAAGATGATGAGCAACGCAACGCCAATATGCTTGAACTGGTAAACGTCGCCGCGGAATTTGACCGGCAGAATCCCGGTGGCACCTTGCAGGATTATCTCACGCAGGTAACACTGGTTTCCGATACCGACCGCATGAAAGACCAGAATGCCGCCGTGACGCTTATGACCCTGCACGCCGCGAAAGGGCTGGAATTTCCGGTTGTGGCCATGGTGGGAATGGAAGACGGATTAATACCGCACCAGCGGATGTTTGGCGGAAACGCCGCTGAAATGAATATCGAGGAAGAACGCCGGCTGGCTTTTGTGGGTATTACGCGAGCCATGAAACATCTGATATTAAGCCGAGCCGCATATCGCACGATGATGGGCCGAAGCGAAGCAAAAAATCCATCGCGCTTTCTGGACGAAATTCCGGATGATTGCCTGGAGGTAGTGGATCTGACTGTATTGCAGCGCCCCGCCGGGTCACCGGGCTTTCGCGATGGCGCCAGCTATCATCCACCGCGCGGCTATACTTCTGCCGCACCGGGACACGCTGCCGCACGATCCGTGCAGGAATCTCCAGCGAGCAGTAATACCCGTTTCCGCCGTGGCACACTGGTGCGTCATGCCAAATTCGGTATTGGCCGCGTGGAGGGAATCGATGAAGTCGGCGGCGATTACCGCGTGGAAGTTAACTTCCAGGGATCGGGCCGCCGCACGCTGATGCTCAGCTTTGCCAAGCTTGAAACCGTCGATGGATAATGTTCTGCGCAAAGCTCGGATAAAATCGCAGCCATTATTTGCCCCCGCTTTCCCGATAGAGAGCCTTACTTAAAAACCGGCCATCATGGCATGCCGTGTTTGTTTGATCGAACATCGTGCAGTTGCTGTGCAGTTCGCGTGCAGCAACTGCACGAGAGATATTGTCGCCAACTGCCGCAACGGCCTACACCGTGCGAACATAATCATGGAATGCCTGCGTGAGTTGCCGTGTAATTGCGCCAGGCTTGCCATCGCCGATTAAGCGTTTATCCACGTCTACCACCGGAACAATTTCCGCGCCGGTTCCGGTAAGAAAACATTCATCCGCGGTGTACAGATCATAACGCGTTAAATTGGTCTGCCGGGTTGGAATTTCCGCTTTGGCCGCAAGTTCCAGTACCACGCTGCGGGTTACGCCCAGCAGAATGCCGCTTTCTTCCGCGGGAGTAATGAGCTGCCCATCGCGCACAATAAAGATATTATCCGCCGTGCATTCGCATACGAATCCCAGATGATTCAGCATGACGGCTTCAGCCACCCCGGCGTCTATGGCCTCCCATTTGGCCATGATGTTATTAAGATAATTCAGGCTTTTGATGCGCGGCGATAACGCCGCCGCCGCGATCCGCGGTGTACTGGCGGTAATAATGGCCATGCCTTGGCGATAAGTATCCTCTGGATACATGGCAATGCTGCCGGCGATGATAAACACGCCCGGTGTTCCGCAAGTCGCCGGAGAAATATCCAGTGATCCGCCGCCGCGCGTTACCACCAGACGAATGTATGAATCTACAAGCTTATTGGCTTGCAGGGTTTCCTCAATTGCAGTCTTGATTGCTTCCGGCGAATAAGGAATCTCCAGTCGGATCGCCCGTGCCGATGCATAGAGCCGCTTGATGTGATCCGACAGACGAAACACCCGCCCATGGTATTGCCGCAGGCCTTCAAATACGCCGTCGCCGTAAAGTACACCATGATCAAAAATGCTTACTGTTGCCTGTTGTGGAGCAACAAGTTTGCCATTCATCCAAATTACGGACATTCAACGCCTCCTGTATGGCTCCGATGGTGAAGCACACAAATCCGCCCGGCGGCATCTGCCGCTGCAAAATCAATCATACATTCAACACGCACTTAGTGAAATGCAGCGCTTGCGCCAGAAAATCATGCGTTAATAAATACCGAACGCCGGTCGGCTAAAGTGTTGCTTATACGCATTGGATTCTGGAATTTGCCGTTATCGCTTATCATGCTGGACTGATGTTACAGGAGCCAGGCTTCATGATGGTGGTAAATCAATCTTGGAAGGTACTTTTCGTCGGCGCGGTAATGGCAGCCGGTGCCTGCGGCGTTTGCGAGGCAACCCCATTAATTGCGCCTGGCGGGGGGCTTACGGTAACGAAGTCAACGGTTCCTGCGGCCGGTGCCGTAACGATTACGACCACAGCACCGGCGAATTCCACCGGCCCGGTATTTCATGAAACCCAAAAGCTTTTCGAGCGGGCGCTTACCCCGGGCATTGCGGGTTCGACAATTCTGGGCGCTTTGAAATCGACTGACGATCCGGCATTAACACCCTTTTTTCTCACGGTCAGCCGAACGCGTTGGCCGGAATTGCAACTCATCGGCCTGCTGGATGCCAATGGCGTAAGTAAAAATGCCGGGTTGATTAATGTTGCAAAATTTCTGGCCATTCCCGAGCCGCAATTAATCGGCCCATCCCTGGCGGTCATGATTCAATCGGGACATATTTCTTCGCTGCAACTCGCGGAAGTGATGAATACCGCCATTGAACCATCGGAAAAGCTCATGGCCGCTTCGGAATTGGTCAATCGTGGAAAATCAGGGCAGGCCCTAAAGGTGCTTGATGAACTTACCGGCAGTCAAAGCGATTCCACGCGATATTATGCCGCGTTAACTTTGTTGCAATGTAAACAGCCAGGCCGTGCCGGCCTCGGTCTGAAATTACTTATGGAATTGGCTGCCCGCCGGGCAAACCGGCTGGTGGATTTGAAGGATGCTTTGCTGGCTCGCGTAGCGGCGCAAAAAATAGCTCCAGCCAGCCCATGGGCCGCAGTCATTGCCCGCGATGTGCACAACCCATGGTCTCTGCGGCGTCGGGCGGTGCAATCGCTGCTGGTATTAAACGATCCCGCCGGGCCGGAGCTGCTTGCCAATATGCTGCGCTCGGTCAAGGGAACCATTGATAAAATTGAGCTGGGGCTGCTGGCTATTGAATATCCCAAAGGTCTGTCCTTGGCTGATTTGCGTTTGTTACGCCAGGCCGGTTCGCCGCTATTGACGGGAATCGCCAAAACCGCGCAATTGGCGGTTTCTGGAAAAGATGCGATCTCCGGTATCACGGCGCTGATTCAAGAGGGGCAGCCGATTTTCTTAAATTGGGCATTGGCATACGCGGATGCGAATGGTACGCGACATCGTTTGACCATCTTAAATGCGTTGATTAACTACGCCACGGATGTTGGGGATGGTCAAAATGCTGATTTTCGTCGCGCCGTCTCCGCTGCCACGATATTGGCCAACAGTGATGATAAAGCCGTTCGCGCTATATTGGCGACGGACTTGGATTCGCCGAACGCCGGCGTCGTTGAGGCGGCCCTGGCGGGAATGATTCAAAGTCACAACCGGAATTTTGCCCCCATCATTGAGCCGCTGTGGGAGCGACTATTAAAGCGGGATCATCGAAAAATCAGGGAATTCGCTGCTATGGAACTGGCACGCGAGAATCGGAAGGTCGAACTTCCGGTATTACGAAACATCGTGCTTTATGGATTAAATCGAAGTGATGGCTTTCGTGCCGTGGCCGGTTGGTATTATGTGAAGCTGACCGGCGGTGCCCCGGCCTTGCTTGCCGCCATTCATGCCGGGATCGCACCGGGTGGCAAAAATTAAAGAAATCCACATCCCCATGCCGACAATCAATCAGGCAGAGGATTTGGAGGTGGAGAGATAACCCTTCAGTCTAGCTGCGCTCGCAGGTGGCAGTATGCCGCGGCCGTTGCATATATGCGACAGCCGAGAGCCATGGAGCCTGGACCGCCAGAAGCAAGCATCCGGAAATTCCGGCGACTTTTTTCTTGGCCTTGAAGGAGTGTGACGTGTATAATAGCGCGGAAGAGGAAAGACCGAGCAACTCCGACCGTTTGCCACAAGATAAGGAGCTTGCCATGGCAAATCAAGATTACAAATTCGCAGGCGGCAAGCCGGATGCTCCACCCGCTGATGCAACGCGACGCTCTGAGCTTAGCGAGGCTCCGCCCGCGCGCAGCGTGGCTGGACGTGGCCGAGTTTCAAACTACTCGGTTTCCTTCGCCAATCAAACCGGTGCCTTGCCCAAGAAGGGTGATCAGAGCATTTCGATGGATGATCGCCATGAAGAATTGACAACTTCCTGCCCATCAGAAGTATTTATCGGCTGATCGTCATACAGCCCGCCTGGTAATCTGGACCATCCGGCATCGACGCGGCGGTGCTGCGCACCTGTCTGCCTCTTGACGGTATTACAAACTCGGTGCGCCATCTTGTGAGGTCTCGCCAAGGCTCATTCGGAAAGAGAGCTGTTCAAGCTGCAGGGCCAGATCAACGCTTTGTACCACTACATCGGCCGGCACATTCAGCGCAACGGGGGCAAAATTCAGTATGCCCTTAATTCCTGCGCCAACCAGTTGATCCGCGACACTTTGTGCCGCCTCTACCGGTACCGCGAGCATCGCCACACGAATCTGCAATTCGGTCACTACGGTGGCAATATCCTGATCCGAGCGGATCTGTAATTCCCCTATTTTTCTGCCCACTTTATTGGCATCCGTGTCAAATATGGCAACCATTCGGAAGCCTTTCCGGACAAAACCCTTATAGGCCAGTAACGCCCGTCCCAGATTTCCTGCGCCAACCAGCAGGACGTTCCAGATTTTATCCGTGCCCAGAATTTTTTTTAATTGCTGAATCAGGTCATCCACCCGATAGCCGATGCCAGGGTGTCCGAATTGCCCGAAGTAGGCCAGATCTTTTCTTACTTGCGCATCGGAATATCCCAGCGCTTCACCGAGCTGTTTGCTGCTGATCGTATGCCGATCTCCGCGGCGAAATGATTCCAATTGGCGCAAGTAAAAACTTAACCGGTACACGGCGGGATTTGGTATCTCATCATTTCGCATCCGACTGTTCCAAGGCAGTTACGATTCTTAGCGGCGAGCGATCACACAGGAACCACGCGAACAAATAGAATTTATCGGCGAGCTGCAACCGGGTCAAGTGCCGTAACCGGCGCGCGCTCAGGCTCATCCAAGTGCCACGCGTCTCGGCCGGGCTTGACGGTACTGGCCGAAGCTGCTACCTTGCTGAGCAGAATAATTAACTCTGGTGTGTAGCCGGTTAAGAAATCATTGAGATGGAATCGAGCCTTAATATGAAAAAGAAAAAGATCAAAAAGAAATATGGTAAGAAAAAATATGGCAAGTGCAGCTGAATAATGAGCTGACAATCCGGCTTTAGCCGGTGTCAGCAACCACTTCCATAACACCTGATTGCTCAATGGCTCGGTTACAAGGCGTCGCACATTGCACTCCATGGTGTTGATCAAACAGTAGTCGCCGCATGTTACAAGTCATACACCCCTTCGGCTGGAAATAAATCGGCTGACCTCTGGCAACATGCCTGCAGGCAATATTCCCGCAGGCAATCCCGATGCGTTGCGGAAAGCCGTTGAATTGATGCAAAACGCATTAATTCAACAGTATGCAGATAAGACCATGTACCGTCCGCATCCGCGTTGACAATTCCGCGATGACAAATCCTGTGGAGGACCGTTGCGCAAGCATAATCTGACACTTACGCGTGTTTTTGCCAGGGCGTTTCCGCGTGACCATCGAGTTTGTTCGCTAAACGAGCCAATACAAAAAGAAGATCGCTTAACCGATTAAGATAAATCAACGGCGCTTCACCGGTGTTTTCTTCACGCATCAGTTCCACTAAATGGCGTTCCGCCCGTCTGCAGACCGTTCGCGCTACATGCAGATGTGCTGCCAGTGGGGAACCCCCGGGGAGAATAAACTGTTTCAAGGGCGGAAGTTCCGCGGTGACAGCATCGATCTGCTTTTCCATTTCCGCGGCATGCCGCAACTCAATACGATTGACCAGACCGCTATTGGGTGAGTCCAGGGGCGTAGCCAGATCGGCGCCAAGATCAAACAAGTGATGTTGCAGTTGATTTAACATCATCCGCAACGGCTCATGGCGGCATACGGACAGTGCCATTCCCAGCCAACTGTTTAATTCATCGACGGTGCCGTACGTCGCAAGACGCAAATGGTCCTTGCTCACACGCTTCCCGTCAAATAAAGTGGTTTGGCCCTGATCTCCCTGGCGGGTATAAATGCGCATTGGCGGCTCCCAAAAATCGTCTTCGGCGTACGCCGAAGACGTTGTGACAGTGTAGGAGTTACCCGCAATATGAGCAATGGTGATGGCGAAGATATTAATTTTTGGCGGTACCTTTGATCCCGTGCACTATGGACACCTGCAAACCGCGCGGGCGGCATTGAGGCTATTGCAGGCGAATCGAATTGTGTTCGTGCCGGCAAATACCTCACCGCATAAGTTGTCGCCGGCGATTACCGCATCCGCTCCGCAACAACGCCTGCGAATGCTGCAATTGGCCATTGGTGCGGATCCCGCCATGGAAGTTTCCGCGGTGGAACTTTTGCGCCCGCCGCCAAGCTATACCATTGATACATTGACCATTTTCCGGCGCGACCGGCCCGGTGATGAACTGACCTTATTAATAGGGGCGGATCAGTTGGCGGCTCTGCACACCTGGAAGGAAATTAATGCCATTCTTGAATCAACGTTCATAGCCGTGCTGCCGCGCCCCGGCTTTGACGTGCCCGCTAAGCCTCCGGGATACATTCGCGACGATCTTTGGAAAAAAGTGATCGCGAACATTCTCGATATTCCGCAATACGCCATTTCCGCAACGGCTATTCGGCAGCGTTTGGCGCGAGGGCAGCAGGTTGCCGATCAGCTTCCCGAAGCGGTTATGGCCTATATTCGTGAGCAGGGGTTGTATCAGAAGCGTGCAACTTGATTAACCCGTGGTTTACGCGGAAAATGGGATTATGAAAAATCACAGCGATATTGCCATTATCGGCTGCGGTCCCGGCGGGGCGGTTGCCGGTGCCTTGCTGGCGGCCCGCGGATATTCGGTTTCTATTTTCGACCGTCAGCAGCACCCGCGCCATCATATTGGGGAATCACTGCTTCCTGCCAGCATGAGTATTTTGCAGAGCATCGGCATGGATGGTGCGTACATGCAGGCTCATCATCAAGGTAAATTTGGGGCCCGGTTTTTCGATCCTGTTGCTGAGCGCTTGGAGGTATTCGGTTTCGCTTTGCCAACGGACGCAACGCCGCCACCAACCTTTAATGTCATCCGGGAAATCTTTGACCTGCAATTACGTGATATCGCGCAACAGCGTGGTTGCAGAATCCATGAAAACTCTGCGATTGTGTCCCTGACCGAAAAGCAGACTCCGGTGCAGATTCAGGACCGGAGCGGTGAAACGCACACCTGCGATTTTGTCATTGACGCCACCGGTCAGGCGGCCATGATGGCTCGGAAACTGGGTCATCAGGAAATGCTTCCAGACTTTGGTCGGCTGGCTGTTTATAATTACTTCTCCAATATTCCCGCACCTGAATCGGCCGATCCGTTTGAACGCCAGTATTTAACCATGCACATCATTGACGGCGGATGGATATGGTTTATCCCCTTGCGCGATGGCAGCACAAGCGTCGGTGTGGTATTAAAACGTGCGGCGGTGCAGAAGAACCTGGATTTGCAACAGCAGTTTTTTGCGGCGATACAACAATCGCCATGCCTGCATCGGCGACTGGCACAGGCGACGGTGCTGGCACCTTATCGTGCGGCCGGCGATTACAGTTACCATTGCGGCCAAAAATTTGGACCACATCATGTTCTGATCGGCGATGCGGCCGGTTTTCTTGATCCGATATTTTCCAGTGGCGTGCATCTGGCAATAAGCTCCGCGGCCCGAGCGGCGGATGCTGTTGATGCGGTATTGCAACGCGGCGATCAGGGCGCTTTGCGGCAGTATCAGGCTGATATGGACGCGGCCACGCGGGTATTCCAGGCGTTTGTCGAACGGTTTTATCAGCGCGATCTGATTCGGAACCTCTTTTTTTCCTCGGATAAAAATCCCGTTATGCGCAAAGCCATTATCAGCATTCTTGCGGGCTATGTCTGGGATTTGACCAACCCGCTTATTCAGATGCTTCAATCCGCTGTTCCAAAAACGATCCCCGATTCGGATTGTGTCGAATCGGCTCAATGTGAAAAGGATGAATCCGCGGCTTCAATATCTCCAGCAGCTGAATTGACCCCGACTTTAGCAACGCCATATGCCGGTAGCCGATGAACTCAGTATCTCATTTTCAGCCAATAGCAGTAACCGGCATCGGAATGATCACCGCACAGGGAGCTGCGACGGACGAATCATGGCGGGGGATCGTTTCCGCCACGGATGTGCTTGGGCCATGGGATGGGCCTCTTCCAGCCGCGTTGCGGCATATTCATGTTGCGCGGTGCCCGGATATTCAACGGCCCGACGATATTCCAGATCGATTGTGGCGTAAACTGTCGCGCACGCAGCAACTCGCATGTGTCAGCGCCGATCAGGCATTGCAAAGTGCCGATTTGCCGAAATTTCAGATTTCAACTGATTCGCCGATGGGGTGCTTTATCGCGACCACGGTTTGCGGTATGGATTTATCAGAGCGATTCTACCAGCAGTACCGGCTTAATGCCGACGCGGCGGATTTGGATCTCATGCGGCGAATGCAGCCGTATGAAGTGCTGTCACTGCTCTACCGCCGACACCGCTTTTCGGGACCGGGTTATATGAACCTCACAACATGCGTGGGTTCCGCAATGGCCATCGGCGCAGCTTGTGATGCGATTCATGCGGGCCGTTGCGATCTGGCGCTGGCCGGTGGAAGCGAGGCGATTTGTCAATTGTTGATTTCTGGATTTAATGCCTTGCGTCTGGTCGCCCCCGATGGGTGCCGGCCGTTTGATCGTAATCGACCGGGAATCACGGTTGGAGAAGGGGCGGCCATGCTGGTGTTGGAGTCCATGAAAAGTGTGCAGCGGCGTGGAGTCGAGCCGATCGGTTATATCCAGGGCTTTTCCGCCACATGTGATGCATATCATATCACCAAGCCGGAACCGGTTGCGACGCAGGCAGTGCGGGCCATGCGCCAGGCCCTGCATGCGGCCGGCCTTACACCACAGCAGGTTGATTACATCAATGCTCATGGCACCGGCACGTATGATAACGATGCCACTGAAGCTGTTGCTATCGCACAATTATGCGAATCGTCTCCGGCCATTCCGCCGGTAAGTTCGACCAAGCGCCTTACCGGTCACACATTTGGCGCCGCCGGAGCTATTGAGGCGGCGATTTGTCTGCTGGCTTTGCGACATGGGGTCTTGCCGGCAAATGCCGGGGCGGTTGATCCGGATCCGCAAATTCATCTGCCGCTGGTGCGCACCACAACCTTTAAATCCATTGCAACGGCGCTATCCTGCAACCTCGCCTTTGGCGGAAATAATACCGCACTGGTATTCTCACGGCATGCCCAAACAGCCACGAAGGGAGAGCAATTCGCATGATGGCAGCAAAAATGGCGCTCTGCGGGTGGGGAATTTACAGTGATCAATTCACCAATGCCGGTGCTTTAAGTCAGGTGGTGAAAAGGCTTATTGGTAAAGCCGATGTCACTATTTCCAATGTATTGCCCGCGCATGCGACCACATCGCGATTTCCGGATTTGGAATTGACCATCAGCGCGCTGGATGCTGTGAGTCAATACGCTTTTCGTGCCCTGCATGAAGCTCTGTGCAACGCCGAGGCGGTCACACCGGATCGCACCGCCTTGCTGCTCCTATCCGCCTGGGGGCCGACGGAAAATACGCTAAATTTTTTGGACAGCATGCTGGAAGCGGATGGACGGTATGCTTCACCCCGGCATTTCACTCGATCCGTGTATTCCACCGTGGCTTCCCATGCGGCCATTTATTTTGGTATTCATGGTCCATGCGAAACACTGGCTCACGGGCAGTGGCCTGTCTGTTGTGTTTTGGATCGTGCCGCGGATTTACTGGCCTCCGGGCGCGTTGATTATGTTGTTGCCTGCTGGGCCGATCAGGCATCCGCTTTTGCAAAGGACCTGTGCCGGCGTTCCGTAGCCGGCCTTGACCGAAAGGAATTTTCCCGGTTTACCTCCGATGACAGCGGATATGGCGCTGTGGCACTGGTTCTTAAACGAGTTGGCGATGCACCATCGGGCGGGCTTATGCTGGATATTCAGAATCCTATTGCCGCACCCGCCGTAAGCTCCCTTGACGCAAAACTGAACATTCACAGCTTTCCCACCGATGGTGCCGTTCACCTTGCCGCTGTCATCGCCGCCGCTGAGGCTGCTGATGGCACGCCGTCGGTTCTATTCACCGAATCGGACGTTCGGTGTAACAAGCGAAGTGTGCACCTGACAGCGCTTCCCTTACCAGGAAGCTAAGCGATTGTGTCACCAAGTAAATAAGTCGGCTTCTTATACTGGCACAATGTTCACGCAGGTAAGAAATCGTTGATTGCGGCAGGGCTGGCTCTCATGCCGCGCCACATGGAACTGCATTGAGACACCCCGCAAGGCCTTTACGCACATGCCGGCGGTCCGAGAGTCGCATTTTTTAACATTGGACAAACGCTGCAGTTGGGGGTGTCCGTGGCCGTTGTGGCGGAGCGAAAAAAAGGGGGCCAGGCGCTGCACCGAATACGCCTGGCCCGCACTCACTCTCCGGCCAACTGGCCGGAACGCTCGTCTGGATACAAAGAATCATCGACGGCGCATTGTTTAACGTGTTAAAATGTGGTCATCAAGTGTTGATCGCAATTTCTCCAAGGCTCGATTTTGAATCTGCCGCACGCGCTCTTTCGTTACACCAATGACTTCACCAACTTCCGCCAAAGTCATAGCCTCGGTATCTTCAGGGCGGTTGACGGCAAAGCGGGCTTCAATAACGCGCCGTTCCACATCGGTCAGATGCGCGCTGTTACGTTGAATGATGTCCTGCAGATCCTCTACGGCATCCTTGGCCACGGATTGTCTGCGAACATCCAATTCATTCGAGCGTTCCATGGTTGGATCAAATTCGGTCGGGAACATGGAACGATAGCGATTGGATTTCACGGCGATGCGACTGAATCCTTTGAGAATGGCGCGGCAGGCATAAGTGCTGAATTTGAACCCGCGGGAGGCGTCAAATTTTTCAACAGCCCGTAACAGTGCCATGTTGCCCTCCGAAATCAGATCGCCGAAATCAACATCGTTCATGCGCGTGCGTTTGGCCATGGCCAATACCAGCGCAAGATTGGCTCCGGCAATGATTTCGCGGGTTTCTTTCGCACGGCGCTGCCACAATGCGATCTCACGGGCAATTTTCCGTCCCGGAGATGCTTCGAATTGCAGCACCGCCTCTTTAACCCGCATACGGGCATAGTTGTACCGGAGAAACAAATGTTGCTCCTGAGCGGTGGTCAGCAGGGAAGAACTCGGGGCCGATAAGCTGCTGAGATCATCAGCCATCGGATGATACCAGCCGGTTTTTGCCGGACCAATATCCAAACCCTTTTCAAATAACTGACTTTCCGCGTCGGCTTTTTTAAACAGCGGATTGGGGACAAAATACGAAGGTGAGGACAACGCCTCTTGTACCATCTGGCGATCAAATTCGCCAATGGCTTCCAGAATTGACTCATGACGCCGGGTCAGGGTAATTTCAGGTTTTGCAACAAGTTGAGCAACCATGGTGCGGCTCCTTAAACAACAACCGGAAGGTCTGCATGGCCTTCACATATAGATATACGCACGAAGCGGGCATTCGGACTAAGGGAGGCCTCTATGTAATCGTCGCATAATGGCTTAAGTGTTTTATTATTATGTACTTACATCTAATGCTGAGCTGAAATTTATTCCGTTTCTGCACTGGACACATCCGAAATTCCTGCCGCATGCCTGGCATCGCACAGATATTTCTCCCGACACGTGAAAATCAGTTCAACTGATGCAGGTATCATGCCATGTCCGGTTCACCGTTCGCGACGGCTAAAAAGCGAACACCTGGCTTTTCCAACGCGCCGCACAACGGCCCGTGATGGTTCTTTGAGCAGTTGCGGCACTTTGGGCGGAATTCAAGTGCTGGCCTTGCCCGCCTGCGTATTGAGCCTTAACATTATCCACGCTGGCTTCGCTTGAACGTAATTTGGATATATTGCAGCCAGCGGATGAGTTATGACCACGAAACCGGTGTCCGATGTGCTGCGCGGCATGGCGGATTCGCCAGTTATTGCGCGAATTGTTGATGAATTGACCCGTAACCGCTATGCCGGTGCCACCGGGCAGTGGGGGTCTTGCGCCCTGGCGGTGGCGGCAGTGGTGCAGGGGCACATGCGGTGCCCGGTATTGATTGTCACGGCCCATCTGGACGATGCGGATGATGCCATTGACCAATTAGAATTTTTTCGCCCCGGGTGTACCGCCAGTTTGTTTCCGGCGTTTGAAGTTCTGCCCGGTGAATCAAGTATTTCCCATGAACTGATCGCCGAGCGGTTGGCTCTGCTGGCGGATATTCAGGCTGGGACGACTGCGGATTTTTACGTTGCGCCGATTCAGGCATTAATGCAGCCGTGTCCAAATTCGGAATTACTTGCCCGACAACTTATTTCCATTAAGCCCCGTGCGACCATGGATCGCGATGCGTTAGTCCAGTGGCTGGCGGCCAACGGGTATTCGCGTCTGGAAGCGGTGGAAAATCCGGGTGATTTTTCAGTGCGTGGTGATATTCTTGACGTATGGGCTGCCGGGCGACAGCAGCCGGCGCGTATTGATTTTTTTGGCGATCAAATTGAGCGTATCCATGGATTTGATCCCGAAACGCTGGGGGCAACGGATCCCATAGAGCTTCTGCGGTTAAGCGCATTGGAGAAACAGGCCACGTGGCCGAAGGATCAGACCGTCAATTTTATATCCACATTGCCGGAAAATACGATTATCTGGCTTATTGAACCGCAGGAAATACAGGAGCAGGGCCGCAGCTATATGGATCGGCTGCCGGATGGCCGGGGAATTTATCCCACGGATGCAATATTCCGTCTGGCCCAGAAGTTCGCCTGGGCGCAAATACGCCAATTTGGTCGCGATGATCGAACCACCATTGATCTGCCTTGTCGTTCGGTTGAACAATTTGATACCGAACCGGATGCGGCCTTGACTGAATTAGCCAATTTGGCGGCAGATAACCAGGTGTTTGTGGTGTGTCAAAATCCGTCCGAACGCACGCGGTTGACGGATCTGATACATGTCAAGCATCCGGAAGTGCTGGATAAAATTACAATTGCAGTCGGTGATCTGGCGGTTGGATTCCGCTGGCAACTCACCGGCATTAACGAAAGTGTAACCGGAGCGGATCCTACGCCCACGGACCAGCAGCGCTGGCTGATTCTCGTAGCACACCATGAATTGTTTCATCGCTACCATCAGCGACGGCGCTTACGGGCCATTCAGGGTGCCCGGCCAATCGATCATTTTCTGGATTTGCAGCCCGGTGATTATGTGGTGCATGTGAACCATGGCATCGCGCAATTTACCGCAATGACCGTGCTGAACCGCGACGGCCGACAGGCGGAATACATGACCCTGACCTTCGCCCGTGACGCCGTGCTGCATGTGCCGATCACGCAGATTCATCTGGTGCAAAAATATGTCGGCGGGGCGCAGGGGCGTCCGCCGCTTTCCGTACTCGGTGGTACAAGTTGGACCAAGCAGAAGGAAAAAGCCTCGGAAGCGGTTGAAAAAATGGCCGCCGAAATGCTGGAAGTCCAGGCGGCAAGGGAGCAATTCCCGGGTTTTGCCTACGGCGCGGACACCACAGATATGAAGGAATTTGAAAATTCCTTTCCGTTTCAGGCCACGGAAGATCAATTGCGGTGTATTGCGGAAATAAAGGAGGATCTGCAAAAAACCCGTCCCATGGATCGGCTGCTGTGCGGTGATGTGGGTTATGGCAAAACCGAACTGGCAATCCGTACTGCGTTCAAGGTGTGTGAAGGTGGCAAGCAGGTGGCCGTGCTGGCACCGACAACCGTGCTGGTGGAGCAGCATGAAGAGACGTTCCGCCAGCGTATGGCGGGCTATCCATTTATTGTTGAAAGCGTATCGCGGTTTAAAACCAACGGCGAAATTCGCGATATTCTGGATCGCACCCGGAAAGGCAAAGTGGATGTGCTGATCGGAACGCATCGGCTTATCAGCAAAGACGTGCAGTTCGCCGATCTGGGACTGGTGGTTATTGATGAAGAGCAGCGATTTGGCGTGGAAAATAAAGAACGTCTGAAAAAACTGCGGCTCACCGTCGATGTGCTGACCATGACCGCAACACCCATTCCCCGCACGCTGCACATGAGCCTGCTGGGTATTCGGGATATTTCCAATTTGTCCACACCGCCGCGGGACCGTCGCAGCGTCGTTACCGAAGTCATGGGGTGGGAAGGGGGGAGAATCAAGCAGGCGATCGAACGCGAACTGGCCCGTGACGGGCAGATTTACTTTGTCCATAACCGCGTGTGGAATATTGAATCCGTCGCGGATAAAATTCGTCGGCTCGTGCCGGATGCCCGCATTGTCATTGGCCATGGCCAAATGCCGGACCAGGAACTTGAGCAGGTCATGCACACATTTGTAAAGCGCGAAGCGGATATTCTGGTTTCCACAACCATTATCGAAAGCGGGCTGGATATTCCGTCCGCCAATACAATTTTCATCCATGAGGCTGAAAATTTTGGCTTAAGCGATCTGCATCAATTACGGGGGCGCGTGGGCCGCTCCCGACATCGCGCGTACTGTTATCTGGTTATCAGTCAGGACAAGTCTCTCAGCGAATCAGCGGCCAAGCGTCTCAAGGCCATGGAGGAATATGCTTCGCTGGGCGCGGGGTTCAAAATCGCGCTGCGGGACCTGGAAATTCGTGGGGCGGGTAATCTGCTGGGGGACGAGCAATCCGGTCATATTGCGGCGGTGGGCTATGAATTGTATTGCCAATTGCTGGAGGAAGCGGTCAAACGCGTGAAGAATCAGCCCATTGACCGCCCGCCGGAGGTGAATATTGATATCGGCATAGCCGGCAGTTTCCCGCGGACGTATATCATGGGTGAAAAGCAACGCATGGAACTGTATCGGCGTTTATCGCGCTGCCACAGCATGGAAGTGATCGAAGCGCTGCGGAAAGATGTCGTCGATGCATTTGGCCCATTGCCCAAAGCTGCGGAAATACTTTTCCAGCTTACCGAGCTGCGCGTGCTGGCGGCAGCGTGGACAATTACCAATTTGATGAGCCAGCCGCCCGATCTGGTTTTTGCCATGCAGGATGTGTCCAAGCTCGGTCCGCTGTTAAGCAAGTCGCCGGGATCGTTGCGGCCGGTGGATCAAAAGGCCATTCACCTGCGGTTGCCTCCCAATTATTTCGAAGGTCAGACCCTGTTGAACGTGCTTCGGAATTTACTGGCCAATCCACCGGCGTAAACAGCGAAAGGAGCCATTATGATTGTCACGGTTCAAATTGACGCGCAACATCGGCTGGCATTGTTCGGCTCGGCGGATCGACATCTGAAAACATTGCGTGAATTGCTGGGCGTTACTCTGGTTGCTCGAGATGAACATATTAAAATCAGCGGCGAGCCGGCGGCGGTCGAACACTGCGTGGCTGCACTGCATCGGATGCGCGGATTATTAAACGAACATCGCTCTCTGAATCAGGAGCATATCGCCTCGGCCATTCGTTTAGCCGCACCGGAGGGGCGATCGCATCATCCGTCGCTGCTTGATGTCGCTGTCAGTGGCCGGTCCGTTGAACCGCGCACCGCGGGCCAGCGGCATTATGTTACTTCCATGCTGGAGCATGATCTGGTCTTTTGTGCCGGTCCGGCGGGCACTGGAAAAACATTTCTGGCTGTGGCGCTGGCTGTCAGTATGTTGCGGCAAAACAAAGTGCGGCGGTTGGTGCTGGTGCGACCGGCGGTGGAAGCGGGTGAGAAGCTCGGGTTTCTGCCGGGAGATATACAGGCCAAAGTGAATCCCTATCTGCGGCCGCTGCTCGATGCGCTTCATGACATGATGCCCTACGAGCAGATCCGGCGCTTCATGGCCAATGATATGATTGAACTGGCTCCATTGGCCTACATGCGTGGGCGGACACTCAATGAAAGCATTGTATTACTCGATGAGGCGCAAAATACCACCCCGGCGCAAATGCTTATGTTCCTGACGCGATTGGGTGAGGGCAGTAAAATGGTCGTTACCGGTGATCCAACCCAGGTAGATTTGGAACCGGGGCAGGTCAGCGGGTTAATTGATGCGCGAAGAAAACTTTCCGGGGTAAAGGGCGTCGCGTTTGTTGAGCTTGGACGCGCTGACATCGTGCGCCATCGCCTGGTGCAGAATATTGTACAGGCGTACAACCGCGATACGGCTGGTCCGGCCAAACGTGGCCCCGCCCGGACAATGAACCCGGCCGGTGACTCGGACGCATCGATTCCCCCGCCAGCGGAATCGCAGTGACGTTGTTATGCGCTTGGGGTATACCCGTACGCCGCGGCAACGGCCGTTAATGTTTTCAACGCGTGAATGGGCTTCTTCGATAATCTTCCGATGGTTATTTTACCCGTGATTGAATAACGGTAATAAGCTGCTGCAGCGATGCGCGCGGGTGGAAGGCGAGAAAATATTCGCGCCAGCGGGCTGCCGATAGATTCCTTTGCGTTAATTCCGCGTGGTTCATTTGTGATTTCAACTTATCCACCTGTGGCCCGAATAGTTGCAGCAAAAGCGTATTGATTTCATGCAGGCGCCGGAAATCGGCCCGGCGCCGCAGCCAATGCGGGCCACGCCGTCGATGTTCTTGTCGATCTGTGATCAACGATTGATTGATTGCGGTAATCAGATCACGGCGTTGATGCAGCAGATCTTTCGCGGCTGCGGTTAACTCGTTTTGGGGAACCAGTTGCTCCGGATTGCAGCGCAGGTGATGCTCGCGCCATTTCAAATGTGATAAATTACCTGCACTCTGATCGATATGTCCGGCTACCGGGAGCAACCAGCCCGCCGAGGCGCAGGCATAAGCCGGGCAGACGCCGAAGAGTTTGTACATGATCTGGTCTGTCATCTGGTCATACAGTGCCCCGCCGATGCCGTGAATAAATAAATCTGACAGCAGCAATCGCACGAACATGGTCAATGTCAGTGCGCGGGGGCGCACCCGCAGATTCACGGATTCCAGCCGCCGCCGCAATTCCTCCGCGGCCGCAAGCAAGTCCCCACTGAGCAAATCTGTGACATCAATGTGCCGGTCGCCGCACATCAATCGCGGGCCGCTGTTGGTCTGCAAAACCAGTCTCTGTCGCGGTTGACGATGTCCATAAATCCAGAAGGGAAGCTCCAGTTCTTTTTCAGTGATGGCCAAGTTGGGCATGGGACGGCCAGGATTCGTGATTTCCTGCTTCACGCGATATTCGTCAAGGGCGGAATTGTATGTGTTACACCAGTTCCGGGCCTGGCGCAGCCAAAGCAGCACAAAGCTGTGCCATGCCCGGCCCGAACAGATGTAACTGCATGGAACGTGCTGAACATCCATGCCGAAGGAGCGTTCAAAGCTTCGTCTTGACCGGCTCATCCAGGAAATGTAACGTGAATCGGAATCCTCTTGCCAATAATGCGTGAATTCCTTCAGTGAGTCAGTTTGAATCAGCGGCAATTGTTGCAATTCGCTCAGCCATCGCGTCTTTTCATCGTGGCGCGGCGAAGATAAAAACTCGGCGGGCAAAGCCGACGCTTCCGCCCAGGTGATCATCTTTTTTTGAAGATCGGCACCGATCCATTGGGGCACAGCGCATCCGAGGTGATCGACGGTGTCATGATCCACCAGCAGATCAATTGCCAAACCGTGGCGCTGTTTTGCCAGAGAATCGGTTAAAATGACCTTGCTCCACACACCGGGATGATACAATTCCACCTGATGACCGGTAATAATCCATGGCCGCAATAAGGCATCCTCGGATGGTGGATGAAAGCCGGTCTCGCCGGCAAAGTGAGTCATCGCGACAATAAATTCCCGTCGGGCAAGTTGTGCCAGAGTGTCTATCGCCGCTGTGGCCAGTTGAGTGGAATGTTTCGTACCGGACCGTGCCGCGGCAAGAAATGCGGCAAGTTGTTGCGCGGGCGGTTCAATGAGCACTTCGCCGTGCCGGCGCGGCACAATAATTGCCGCCGGATCGGGAATCAGCGTTTGAGCATGGCGTGATACCTGGTTTGATGGATCGGAGGTTTCCATGCAATCGTTTGATTCCTCTCACGGAAACTTACGCCGGGGTGACAAATCATTCAAGGAAATTCCCCTCAAAGCCATAGCGTTATCCGTATTTTATCCTGCTGCCAGAGATTGCTGGCATTCATTGGAGTGCAGAGCACGAAAGAAAACATTGAGGTAATGGCGCAGGCGGTGATTAGGATTATCCAGCCGACCCCCGAAGTGTCGATCCGGATCATTGTAAATCAGTCGAATCGGCAACTCCGAAATACGCAGAGACGCCTGCGCCGCCCGCACCCAGAATTCCAGCGGAAACGCGTAACCGGGTTCACACAAATCCAGTTGTGCCATAGCCGATACCCGATGAGCCTTAAAACCGCAGAAGCTGTCGGTTAGATTCAAGTTCAGATTTCGATTGATAACCTCGGTAATCAACTGGTTGATCAGCCGCCGATCCATCGGTGGTTCATCTTTGCGCGATTGGGACAAGAGGTAACGTGAGCCACTGATGATGTCGGCATTATCCGCTTCCGCGGCGGCCAGGAAATCTGGAAGTGCCGCCGGTTCATGCTGTTCATCGCAATCCATGGTAATGACCCACTGATACCCGTGACGCGAGGAATAATCGAATGCGTCAATCAGGCTTTGGCCGTAACCCATATTTCGGCCATGGCGCAGTACTGAAATATCGGGCATGGTGCGAAGGATATCGGCAGTAGCGTCTGTGGAACCATCATCAATAACCAGCAGATCGGCACGCGTGTGCAGACGGATTTCGCTGAGCACCTTTCGCAGGTAGCGTTGTTCGTTAAATACCGGAATGGCAATCAGCGTTTTCATCGTCCGCATTTTCTCCAGCAAATAGTATGAGGATAAACCAGGATGTCAAGGGCGGCTGCCCCCTAAGCGGCGTGTGTTGCCGGTTCAACCGGATCAGGCGTCGGATTTGTCATGTTCCCTGGAATCTGCAGGCGGGGCAGGTTTAAAATCATCTTCGGATATGACGGCGGTTATTTCCGGTATGCGTTCCCGGATATTCTTTTCCAGCCCCAGACGCAATGTGGCCTGGGAGCTTGGGCACCCCACGCAAGCACCATGAAAGCGAACGGAAACCACGCCATTTTCACTCACGGAGAGCAACTCCACATCGCCGCCATCCCACTGGATCATGGGGCGCAGGCTGTCAAGAACCGCTTGCACGCGCTGATTCAGCGTGGCTTGGGGCGTTTGCGGGGCTTGCGAAAGATTAATATCCATCATCGTACTCACATCATGAGTATAGGTGGGCAATTGTTTTGCATCAACCGTGCCCTTCATATAGCCGCTGGGAATTGACCGGTAAATATCGTAATATACCGCAATGGAAGTATTCCGGAACAATACCTTTATAGTACCGCTTACACCTCCTTAGGATGCGGCATCTGCCGCCGGTAATTCGGCACTCATGATTAATTGCCTGGCCCGATAAACTTTTGCTTTGAAAGTCCATATGTTTTCTGACGAAATTGCCCGACGAAGAACCTTTGCGATTATCTCCCACCCCGATGCCGGAAAAACGACACTCACGGAGAAATTGCTGCTTTATGGCGGTGCCGTGCAGTTAGCCGGGTCGGTTACCGCCCGTAAGTCACAACGTGCCACCACCTCGGATTGGATGGAACTTGAGCGGCAGCGTGGAATTTCCGTGAGTTCCACCGTTTTGCAGTTTGATTACAATGGCTATCGCCTTAATCTGCTTGATACTCCGGGGCATAAGGACTTCTCTGAAGATACCTATCGGGTGCTGACCGCGGTAGATGCCGTGATTATGATTATTGACGCGGGGAAGGGTATTGAACCGCAAACCCGGAAGCTCTTTGAAATTTGCCGACGCCGCGGCGTACCGATCTTTACATTTATGAACAAGCTCGATCGGCCTGCCCGCGAGCCACTGGATCTGTTGGATGAGCTTGAGCGCGTACTGGGCCTGCACGTTTTTGCCATGAACTGGCCCTTGGGGAATGGCAAGGAGTTTCGAGGCGTATTTGATCGTGTGGGAAAAGCGGTGCACTTGTTTGAACGTACGCCGCACGGGGCGTATCAGGCACCAGTGGCGGTGTCGCAATTTGATGATTCTTCGGTACTTCTGGCGCTGGGACAGAATCTCCACGCGCAGTGCCATGAGGAATTGAGTCTGTTGGAAGTGGCCGGATCGGCTTTGGATGTTGCGCAGGTTCATGCCGGTAAACTCACGCCGGTATTTTTTGGCAGCGCTGCCAATAATTTCGGCGTTCAGATGCTGCTGGATGCTTTTTTACAATATGCCGTTGCGCCGCAGCCGCGGAAGTCCGGCGGCGCGGTTGTGGCGTTGGATCAACCCGCTTTCTCAGGCTTTGTTTTTAAAATTCAGGCCAACATGGATCCGCGCCACCGTGATCGCATTGCATTTGTCCGCGTTTGCTCCGGAAAATTCACGCGGGATATGAGCGTGATTCATGTGCAAAGCGGGCGCAAGGTCCGGCTGTCAAGCTCGCACAAACTTTTTGGCCGTGATCGGGAAACGGTGGATGAGGCCTATCCCGGTGATGTTATCGGTCTCGTGGGGCATGATGAATTTGGGATTGGCGATACGCTGACTGAAGACCCGGCAATTGTCTACCAGGAAATTCCGCAATTTCTGCCGGAATGTTTTGCCTACCTCCATTCCACCAATACGTCACAATTCAAACGTTTCCGTGAAGGTCTGGATCAGTTGTTGCAGGAGGGTGTTACCCAGGCTTTGCAGGTAGTGAATTCGCATGTTCGGCTGCCTCTGTTGGCGGCGGTCGGTCCCTTGCAGTTTGAGGTGGTTCAGTATCGCCTGCAAAGTGAATATGGCGCTGACACGCGCTTTGAAAAAGCGCCATGGACCGTTATGCGCTGGCTGACCCCGGAGGCTCCGGCTGACAAGGTTGAAGAGGCTGTGCAGTACAAACGTATCGGTCAAGCCATGGATGACCGGCAGCAGCGTGTACTGCTGTTTCCAGATGAATGGGCATTGAAATATTTTCAGCGCGAACACGCCGATCTGGTGCTTCACGAAGCGCCGCCGGAACGGGCGGACAAATAATCCGCCCGTTCCGGCTCGCCGATCGCGCGGATTGTAAAGTCCATGGCCACCGGTGGGGCGGCCTGTTGCCGCCGGGGACATGCTGTCATCGGGCATGGTACGCCTGACGGCGCGGTGTTGCGGTATTATCCGGTTTTGCGCCGGTGTTTACGTTCCCACCAGAACATACTGCCCAAAAAAAACGTCAGGCTCAGAACCACCGCCACTCCACCGAGAAACATGACACGATATGCAACGGGCGTGTACTTGCCGGTATTGGGGTTAAATTGCGTGCACAACAGTGCGATTTCATCAAAGATATTGGTGATACGATTATCTCCAGCGTGCACAAGGGCCAGTTTTAAATCTGCCGGCACGTAGTGGATTCCAAAAAAATAATTTGCAATCTTGCCGGATGGTGTGATGACATAAATGGCGGCCTCATGATCGTACATGTGAATCGCCTGCTCCCAGACATAGTGAAAACCGATGGCCGCGGCCAGTTTGGCGCTGGCAGTGGAATGTTTTGGCTCAACCAGAAAGTGCCAATGTTTTCGGATAAGCGCTTTGAGCTTTTCCGGGGCTTCGGCGATATAACCGGCTTTTTTGTCCGCGGCCATGGCAACCGTATCTGACGGGTTAAAACTGACCGTGACCACTTCGTAGTCTTTTCCCAGGCGGCTCGACAGTTTGGTCATCGTGTGCAGCAGTCCTGCCTGAACGAATCCGCAGACTCCCCAGCACTGGAAGTTGATCAGATCGATAATGACCGGACGGCCCTTATGAAAATAGCTCTTCAGACGAACGGTTTTCCCATGCGAATTGAGAAAGGTTAACGTCAAAGGAAGGTGCCCGCCGGGGTGCGGCGTAATAGATGCGGTTTTCATATCCCGGCTTTGCTGCACGGATGTCTGCATCGACCCGAACGCGCTGGCCTGCACCTGCGGAGGGGCGGAGAACCCGAACACGATGAGCATTGCCGTAAGCGCCGAAACCACGGAGAAGAGATGGCTGGGTGTCTTCTTTTTATTACACTTCATTAAATACGCCTCCTGCTGCGCGCCGCAAGCGTTGATTTTTACCCACTGTTTAAGCAACTGCGACAAAATAATCTGCGTTCGTCTGCGCTTCAGACGACTGCCACCGTGCCCGACCACGCCGGGCATGAAACTCATTCCTTACTTCCAGCGCGAGTATAGAAAACCGTAACCGGTAAATCAAGTGGATGTGGCGTTCTCCGAGCCGCAGTTCAACTGCGTTGCCGATGGGCTGTCAGTAAATCATCTCGGGTGATGATACCGATAATTTTTGAAGGTTCTTGCCGGTCCATTACGATCAGTCGGCCGACACCATGGCGAATCATCATTTGATCGGCTCGGCGCAGCAGGCAATCGCTGTAAATAACGACCGGTGGACGATGTATCATATCTCTGAGTTTGGTTTCCGGCGGGATGTCCGGATTAATCAGGTCATGATCGGTCAATACGCCAATGAGATGATTCTGCGCATCGACAACCGGAAATCCGTCGTATGATTTATACTTTTCATCAGTTGAAAGTTTTTTGCGGGCGTTTGCGCACGATTCTTCCGCATCCAGTGAAATCGGATCGCGTGTGCAGGCTTCGATAACCAGAATGCTGTCCATGAAATCAGAGTGGGTTTTGAACAGCGCCCGGCCCCCGCGGCCGGCGAATTTTTCGGTCAGCAAATTGTTGCGCATCAGCGCGCAGGAAACCAGAAAGGATGTTGTACAGCCGGCCACGATGGGGGCCAGGCCATTCGGGCGTAAGGTTGTTTCAAAAGCAAATACAATCGAGGTTAACGGTGTCCATGTTGCGCCGCAAAACAGCGATGCCATTCCCACCAGTGCTGCGGCCCGGACATTGACATCGGCATCGGGGATGAAATGAACAATGCTGATGGCTATCACCGCACCCAGGGCGCTGCCGATATTAAATAATGGGGCCATGGTGCTGCCGGAAGTCCCGCTGCCCAGAGCCACGGTCCAGGATACAAGCCGGGTCAGTACCAGCATGGCCGCGAATTCAAAGCCAACTTTCCCATCCAGAATCGCGGAAATATTCACATAGCCAACACCCATCGATGGATTAAAAATAAGCCCGCAGACGCCCACGGCAAGGCCGCCGATGGCGGGCCACCACATCCAATGCAACCGGCTGTATTTTTTGAAACCATCTTCCACCAGGTATACACCGTACGTCAAAAGGACCGCCGCTATGCCGCAGATAATGCCGATAATGGCATAGATCATCAACTGTTCCAATGTTGGTCGAGGCAGCGGCGGCATGGAAAATATGGGTTTGCCTCCCATAACAAGGATACGTAACGCACCAGCCACGCCTGCCGCAATCGCCACGGCGAGAATGGCAATGGGTTGGAATTCAAAAAGTAGAAGTTCCAGTGCCATAAGCACCGAGGCCAGCGGTGCGCCGAACGTCGCCGACATTCCCGCGGCGGCTCCAGCGGCCAGCAGCACACGCCGCCGGTCCTTTGTTACTGTAATAACCTGCCCGACAATTGAGCCTAAAGCTGCACCCGTCGCGATAATGGGGCCTTCCGCGCCGAATGGGCAGCCGGTGCCAATGCTGACCGCCGCCGACAAGGGTTTAAGTATTGCGACCCGCGGTGGAATT
This sequence comes from Planctomycetota bacterium, assembly GCA_021810145.1. GTDB lineage: Bacteria > Planctomycetota > Phycisphaerae > WQYP01 > WQYP01 > JAMDCX01. Next base: position 37,482 of record JAJZJL010000017.1, read on the forward strand.
TTGCTGTCATGAAACAAAGCGCTGGCCATCGCTTCCGGGATACCGTGCCCACGGATCATTTCCGATCCGTAGCGAGCCATGAGTCCAACAATTAATCCGCCGCCAATCGGGATCAGTAACACCCACCATCCGACATGAACCGTAGTCGGGGCAACAAATGCGAACGAAAACTTCTGGTTAAAGACCAGATTGGTAAATAAGCCGATCAGCTTAAACAAGCACCAGGCGGCCACTTCGCCCATCACGCCGATGATTACTGCCAGCAGGCATAAAAATAGTCCGCTGCGTCCCAGCAGGCCCCGGGCATCATTGACCGGTGGCTGTCCCAGCAGATCGGAATCATCCAAGACGGCAACGGGGCTTGGCTTATCGGCCGCCAAATGAGATTTTTCAACCGCGCCGTCACGGCTGGTGGCGGGTGTGGCGGCGTCGGTATTCTTCGGGGTACCGTCGTTGAGATCGCTATTTTCCAATACGCCTCCCGTAAAAGACCTCTTGATACGCAGTATATCCTGTGCGGGTCACCTGAACGCTTCCTTTTGCCCGGATTGCTCAATGTTCTGGTAGACCGTCGCTACTTGAGATAGTATCCAATTCTTCAGCGCATGGCAATTCATCGCGGTTCGTTGCGGTACGAAAATGGTTTGACTGCGTGAGCCTTTTGCGATCTGCCCTTGGCGTTATACAGCCAGTTCCCCGGAGAGTTCCTGCTGATATCGCTTCATTAATTCGGATCGTGTTAAAAAGCCCAGCAACCCCGGAATTTTTTCCGCCGGGTTGGTATCATCCAAAACGGCCAGGCGTGAAACCTCAAAGCGCCCGAACATCGCCAGAGCCGCATCCAGCGTATCATGAAATTTTATCGGTGGAACATCCGCTCGCATTACTTCGCCTACCAGCAGTAATGGGGCCGCTTCCGGCTCCAGCAGCACCGTTTTCAAATCATCAATGGTCAACAAGCCCAGATAATTGCCTGTTTTGTCCATAACCACAAAATCTTCCACACCTTCTTCATGACTGCGTGATAAAATGCTCGAAAGCGGCTCATCTGGCCGTGCCACAGGTGCCTTCACCAGCACCAGTTGATCCAGGCCGATGCGCTGCAAGGCGCTGATACCTACCGCAGCGCCCAGCTTGACGCCCAGTTTTTTCAGCGGCAATGTGTACAGGCTTTCCCCTACCATTAACTGTTGAATGACCGTTGCGGTAACGGCCGCGAGCATAATCGGCACCATCACCGCGTAATTCTGAGTTAGTTCAAATAACAGAATAATCGCTGTCAAAGGAGCCTGTATGACTGCCGCCAGTACCGCGCCCATGCCGACCAGTGCATACGTGCTCGGATCAGCCGCAAGGCCATAATGGGTTAAAACCAGTCCCACCGCGCCACCGCCTGCCGCGCCAATAAATAGCGCCGGGGCAAATACGCCGCCGGAGCCACCCGGCGCCAGTGTGAATGATGTTGCGATAATCTTGAGAGCGCAGACTGCCAGAAGAAATTCCAGCGTAAGCTTCGCGGCTGCTCCGCCGGCAAAATGCATCCCTGAATACCACTGCGGGTCAATCATTCGCAATATGGTGGGATATCCATCGCTGAAAATCGGCATATACCCTTGTGCATATCGCTGATGTAAAAATGGATCGCCGCGGAAAACGATCAACATGGCGATGCCGCAAACGCCGGAAAGGGCCGCGCCAATGGCCGGATGCAGAAAATATGGTATGCGCTTCTGATGCTCTTGGGAAAAATCTTCAATCAGAATATAGAATCGCGTAAATCCCACGGCCAGTAAACCGCAAACGGCTCCCAGCAGAAGATAATAGGGGAGTTGTCCGAAGGTAAAAACAAAAGCCGGGCCGCTGGTAGGCATTTGGAACAGCCCTCGTGCCGCTCCGCCCCCGGAAAGCCCAACATACATGGTTGAAGCCATCACCGATGAAATGACAATGGGTGTCAGTGTTCGCACGGAAAAATCACGCAACAGTACTTCCATGGCGAACAGCACGCCCGCGATCGGGGCGCCGAAAACCGCACTGATGCCCGCAGCTGCGCCGCAACCCAGTAATATTGGCATGTTGCGGCGGGAAAATCCCAAGGTATTACCGCATAACGCTCCGATCGATGCGCCAATGACCGCAATCGGGGCTTCCGGACCTGCCGATCCGCCGCTGCCAATAGTTAAGCTGCTGGCAACCAGCGTTTCAATGCCTAATGACGCCTTAAGTTTTCCGGATTCACGCGACAACGAGTGCAGCAATCCGGCTAAACCGTGTAATTGGGACTTCTGCCGGCCCCACAATCGTCGCCACAGCACCAGGGCCAAACCTCCAACGGCGGGAATCAGAGGCAGACAAACATAGCAGGGCCACCATGTGGTGGCGTGAGTGGATTTGACCGCCGGCAGATAGTAATGATTTTCTATGAGCTTAACGGTTTGTTCAAAAAGCCATGTCGCCACGCCCGTCAATAGGCCGACCACGAACGACAGCCCAATCAGCAAGGTCTGTTCACGAATGCCCCATCGTGCCAGTTGCTGCTGCCCGCGCAACTGCCAGGCCAGCATCCAACGTTTCAATTTGCTGATCGGGGGAGTCAAACGCATTAACAATCGGCCTCATCCATAAACCATGATTTACCATAAAACCGCGTAATCGACAATCCATGGATGGCACATCCATCACATGCCCGAAGCCCGCGGCTCGGGTATATGTTATGCCAAAATTTGGTAACGGTGGTGAGCCGCCGGAAGAAAAGCGGTGCGTTGCAGCTTTCGGCATGACTTGCTCAGAAATTACTTCACTTCCAGCGGGGGAATTTGACGATTTGCTTTGTTTTTTTTGCAATTGTTGTAGAATAATAGTCTGTTGTGTCGGCTAGCTGTTAGTCCGTCGGGTTGAGGATAATGCTGCGATTGATTTTGGTCTGGGAGCGGAGAGTTGGCACCCGGTATTAGAAGCAACTCAACAGGAAAATCATCGGTGTTGTCCCGGTAAGTAGTATATCGTCTCCGACACGGCGCAATTGCCAGGATGCATTGGGATATTCAACGCTCAATGCGATGTAATGCTCATAAAAAATGCGAGCGATTCATGGGAGTTTCGATGATTCTGGGCGCAAATGGCAGATCGACTAAAATGGAAAACGCGCATTCACGCTTTCTTTCGCAGATTTCACAAGCTGCAACGCGGCTTATCGCCGTTACCGTTCTGGTCACGATGTATCATGGACCCGGCCGTGCCCATGGTGATTCGGTTGTGGGGGTGATGGCAGAACCGTCGGCAACGGGAAGCGGACATGTTTCGGCATCAGGTCCGAGCACATCTGTTACCGGCGGGCACATGAAAAAGGTAAAACCGGCAGTACTTCAACATTCGGAGCCTGCTGTCGGAAAAGCCAGTTATAGGCCCGCAAAATTACCACCGGCCACACCGGCGGATGGTCCGGGGTATACAGTAGGCAGATTTGTTATTGGATATAAATATCCGCGCCGATTATTGCCGCTGATAGCCACGCTCATGGACAAGCCATTACGGTTGGCGCGGTGTCAAGGGGGATTTGTGGCGGCGGAGCGGATGGTGGCGGGAAAGCGGACCGTGCGGCCAGATTATCCAACGGTAACCCTTTCGCTGGCTGAAATAAATGCTGAACATAAATCGCAACACTTTTATTTAAGCGCTTTGGAAAGTATTGAGCAGCAGTTGGTTCAATATGTGAACCAGGCGGGAATTATCGGGGTATTTGTTCAGATATCGGGAAAGGACTTTCGCGGACAGCGGGATATACGCAGACGTGGCGATACCACGCTGCATTTGACCATTCACGAAGCGATTGTACAGCAGGTACGAACCATCGCATCCGGACCGGGCTTTGGCGGAAGGAGAACCATCAATGATCCGCGCACGAACTTCATCCGTGCCGATTCGCCGATTCAATCAACGACCAAGCCTGCAACAAACGCCGCCGCGAACGATATTCTGGAAAAGCACTGGCTCAACGATTATGTGCTGCGCCTCAACCAGCAGCCGGGACGGCAGGTCAGCATTGCGCTTTCGCCTGGCAGCAAGCCGGATTCGGTTATCCTGGATTATCTGGTACATGAGGCCAAACCCTGGCTGGTCTACTCCCAGATATCCAATACCGGCACGCCACAAACCAGCTCACTGGTGGAGCAATTCGGGTTTATTGATGATCAATTAACCGGTAACGATGACATCCTGAGTGTTAATTATGACACCGCCAGCTTTACCAAGGCCCAGGATGTCAATGTATCTTATCAATTTCCAATATTCGGAATTGATCGCCTGCAAGGACGTATCTTTGGCGGCTATCAGCAGTATAACGCCTCCAATGTGGGCTTGGGGAATTTGAATTTTAACGGGCGTACCGCTTTCGGCGGCGGTGAACTGATTTTGAATCTGGCACAATTCAGAAACCTGTTTATTTATGGTGTGCTGGGGGCGCAATATCAGCAGGTGAATGTTGACAACGTGAGTTTTCAGCAGAGCGGAAGCGCGGATTTCATTTTGCCATATATTTCCTTGCGTTTGAACCGCACGGGCGACACATCGCATCAGACTGGAAATGTTACGCTTTTGGGGCAGTACACCGGCGCATCGCAGCAGTCTTTGAATAATCTCGGGCGATTGAATACCAATCCAACATGGGCCATTTTGCAAGCGGCTGCTGAAGATTCCTTTTATCTTGAGCCGTTGCTGTTTCATAAGGATTTTGCCGAGGGCCGCAGTACGCTTGCCAATCAAATCCTTTTGCGTGTCAGCGGACAGTATGCGTTTGGTCAGAGGCTGATTCCTCAGGAAGAATCGGTTATTGGCGGATTGTATTCCGTGCGCGGTTATCCCCAGTCCATTGTTGCCGGTGACAGCGGTATTTATGGAACCGTCCAGTACAACCTGCATATTCCACGGCTGTTTCCAGTGAATGCAAATCCTAAAACCAGAATATTTGGCCACATTTTCCGGGTTTCTCCGCAGACGCCTTACGGACGCCCGGACTGGGATCTGGTATTAAGCGCCTTTGTTGATGGCGGAGAGGTGGCGCAAAGTCAGAAACAATCGTATGAAGCCGGGGCAACGCTGATCAGCACGGGTCTTGGTGCGAAAGTGACCATATCAAGAAATATCAGTGCTTTGGTGGATTGGGGAGTGGCTCTGAATCCGGTTAGCGCAGCCGCTACCGGCCAAGGAGGCGTGACCGCCGGTTCAAGTGTCGTAAACTTTGTATTTTCAGTGAGCTATTAGCCGGTGAATGTGATTTGAATTGTTAAACGGCAAGCCATGGAGGGTTTGGAATTTATTTTAAGGAGAAGAGCGACAATGTCATGCAGGATGGATCATACTGAAATGCACCATAAATATGCTCGAAAAGCCGCTCGCTCATCGGATGGCCGGCGGGGCGTTGGCAAGGTATTGCCGCGGCGATCACTTGCACTTTTAACCGTTGCCGCAGCGATGGCATTGCCGATTGTTACCGCATACGCTGGCGGGCCGATTCAAGTTGCCAATGTGGCCTCCGGAACCGCGGCATTTGCGCAATCGGGAAGCGTTACCACCATTACCGCCGCCAACAATACCATTATCAACTATCAGAAATTTGATATTCCGCACGGCAACACGGTAAATTTTATTCAGCCTTCCGCATCGGCTCGGGTGCTTAACCGGATCATCGGTCCGTCGCCGACGCACATAGACGGTACGCTCAATGCCAATGGCTCGGTCTATTTTGTAAATCCGGCCGGAGTTATGTTTGGTGCGGGAGCGGTGGTGAATGTCGGGCAGCTTTATGCCGCGGCCGGGCATTTATCCGACAGTCACTTTCTCTCCGGTATCAACGCTTTTACCGATAACAGCGGTTCAGTTGTCAATGCCGGGGTCATCAAAGCTGACAACGTGACATTTGCAGCACGCAATATCAGCAACAACGGCACGATTCTCACGCCGAAGGGAATGGTGGTCCTGGCGGCCGGCAAGGATATCTATGTCAGCAAGCTTGGATCACCCTTTGTGGTGCAAGTTTCCGGCAACTCGAACGCTGGCAGCGCCGCCGCCGGCGTAAGTAACAGCGGAACAATTGACGCCGCCGGAGGCGATGTGGCCATTCGCGCCGGCGATATGTATTCACTGGCGATTAACACCAGCGGCACCATTCACGCGAGTAATATCAGCATTAAGGCAGCCGGCAATCATTCAACAGTTCTGGTTTCCGGTCAGTTAAACGCAACGGATCAGGGGGCCAATTCCACGGGGGGAACAATCAGCGTTAATGGTGGAAGAATCGGTATTGGTATTGCAACGGATGCGGCGGGCCATTTCCGCAGCGCAGCGGCCACGCTGGATGCCGCAGGAATCAATGGCGGCGGGAAGATTTTAATCGGTGTCAAGCCTGATGCCGCCTCGGCAACCGGTTACAGCGATGCCAGTGAATATGATTTTATCGGTGCCTTAGCGCTATTGAATGCTTCGGCAACTGTTCACGGCAACGGCGGCCTGGTGGATACATCCGGACAGGTATTGCAGGTAAGTCCAGGGGCGGTGATCCAAGCGGCTGGTGCGGGAGGCGGCAGCGCGGGTGAGTGGCTGCTGGATCCGGCCAGTATCACCATCACATCATCTGCATCAACATCCACGGCGGGATACTGGAGCGGTGCGACGCCTGCGCACGGGACATTTGAGCCGCTTTCGGCTTCGTCCGGCAGCTATACAACTGCGGGAACGGTGGACACCGGCACGATCAACGCCGCCTTGCAGGCAGGCGACGATGTCACGATTACCACAAGCAACGGCAGTACTGGCGGCACAGGCAATATCATGGTTAATGCGACTATTGCGCCGATCTTCAATTTTAGTGTCTCGACCACCGTGGCGTTGTCATTGGATGCCGCCAACAGCATTACAGTTAACAACTCGATCACGTCCTCATCCACCGGTACTACGATACCGGCGTTCAATGTTGTACTGAATGCCGGTGAGTCGGCGAACAATTCCAGCGTAACGATCGCGGCCGCCATCGGCTCAAGTTCGGGTAGTGGTGTATCTTCGCTAAGTGTCAACGCCGCCGCTGGCACCGCAGTGACCGGCGGAACCATAACTTTTAATCCCGGGGGATCAGTAACAACCTCGGGTAATGGACAGACTTACAGCAATGCTTTGACCCTTGCCACCAACACCGTATTGAACGACACCGGAACTGGCGGCATCGTCTTGGGTGGTTCTGTCAACGCAACGACCTCGGGAGGGGCGTCGCTATCGATTAACACGGGCGGAACGATCAGCTCCAGCGGCCCGATTGGAAATTCAAAAGAACTTTCCGATGTCTCTTTTGATGGTGGCGGTGGCATCGCGATTAATGGCGGAACGGTGGTGACCGTGAGTTCACAGGCCTTTACCGGCCCGATGACCCTGGGAGCCAGCACAACGTTTTCAAGCACCGGTACCGGTAGCAGTGCCGGCAATTTAACCTTCGGTGCTGTCAATGGCCAAGGCTTTAATATCACTGCTGATGCGGCAGGCAGCACATCGGTGATTACCGCCGGGGGCACAATAACGGATACCAGTTCCACAACCAATAATGGTGGAGTTATAAGTATAAATTCCAGCGGAACCGCGGTGGTTTCATCGACTGGTTCAATTGATGTCACTGGCAATACTACCACCGCGACCGGCGGTGGGAACGCGGGAGCCATTACAATAATAGGTAGTACTGGCGTAACCGTTGATGGAAATCTATCGGCAGCCGGCGGCAACAGCTCGGCCAGTGGCAGCACTGGCGGCCCCGGCGGTGGCATTCTGATTTCTTCGGTGTCGGGGAATATCAGTGTGTCGGGCGTCACAATTAATACCAGTGGTGGAAGCGATGGGGCCACCAGTGATGGTGGCGGCGGCGGCGTTGGAATTGATGCAACAGGGGCTGGTGGCATTTCACTTACGGGAGTCAGCATCCATACGTCATCGCAAGGCGTAGGCGGTGCCGGTGCCATCGCCATATACTCAGCTACCGGTACGATCGCAATCACCGGATCCACGTTCAACAGCTCAGGAGCTGGAGGCGGAGCGGTGGGAGTGCATACAGCGGCTGATGTGACGCTTTCCGGTGCGAATGTTATCACGACAAGCGGAATCACCGGTGCCACTCTGGGCGGCGGCGGAGGCATCAGTGGTACTGCCGCCTCGCTGGTTGTCGGAGGCGGTTCGGGTAATGGCGGTGCTGGCAATGGCGGAGGGGTTTCCGGCGGGGTTGCAAGTGCCGGCTCGTCGACGCCAAATTCCAGTGCGGGTGCTAGTACCACCGGCGGAAGCAGCGGTGGTGGCGCACCTGGTTCCGCCGGGGCATTGACCTTCACAGGCAGCGGTACCGGTAACTCGATTACCGTTAATGGACCGATCACAGGAAGTTCCGGCCCGGCGACTTTTTCGTCGCCAACAATTAACCTTAATGCATCCGTTACCGCGCCTTCGGCGGTTACAGGTTCCGGTGTGAACACAGTGGCAGTTGGGGCATCCGGCAGCTATCAAGGAGATATACAGCAGGGGGTGTCGCTGCTGGCCAGTGGTGGCACACTCGATCTGACCGCATTAGCCGGCGCAACATCTGCAGATAATATTGTTTTTTCCTTGCCGATCAAGATTCTGGGGCCAACAACCCGAGGCGTCACGGCGGCATCATGGGCGACCAGCGTCAACACTGCGGCGGTAACAGTCCAGGGCGATTTGGCGGCATCCGCCACGACTGGCAACGGCTTTGATTTTCAGGGTGCCACGACCGTGTCAGGCACCACAATTCTCAGCAGCACCAACTCGGCGCAAGTCTTTGGAGGTACGGTTACTCTGGGCTCTGGGACTTTGACTCTTAACGGCACGACTCTTACGGCGAACGGCAGTCCGGCGTTTTCCGGGAGCGGCGGCACATTAAATCTGGGTTTCACCGCTACTGGGGTATCTGTTAGCTCTTTCAAGGGCGTGGGCACGCTTAACTTCACGACGCCTTTTACATTTGCCACCGGGCAAACGCTCGTGGGGGCCAGTGGCACGACAACATTTCAGGCGGCCGTAACGCTCGATGGGGGTAACATCATCGATACCGCGGCCAGCGGCGGGAATGTTGTGTTTGATTCCACACTTAATGCCGGAACGGCCGCTGATTCTCTTGCGATCGGCACTTCAACCGTGCCGGAACACGCCACGTTTGATCAGGCTGTTGGCGCAACTCTCGCCCCGGTTTCCTTGACGGTCAACGGAGCGACAACACTTTATGGCAATGTTTCCACCACCGGTCCGCAAAATTATTCCGGTGCTGTGGCGTTGGGAAGTACAGCGATCACGCTTTCGGGTACCACGCTCAACGCGTCTTTGGGGTCTGGTGCAACGTTCATCGGCGGAGGAGAGACGCTGAATCTGGATTTCAATTCCAGCGCTAACTTAGGGGCTATCAGTACGTTAGGCATTTTTGAAGGGTCCGGCGTTGGTGCCTATATACTTAACGGGAATATCACCACAACCGGGGCGCAAAATTACGCGGGTCCTGTATCGCTTGGGGCAACGCCCATAACACTCACGGCCCACAGTGGAACCGTGGTACAGACCATTACCTTTGGCAGCACGGTGGACGGATCTGGCACGCTGAACGTTGGAAGCCTTGGATCGGCGTCCAACGCCTATTTTGGCGGTAATGTAGGCGCTGCGACCAATTTAGCGGCATTAAATGTCAGCGGAAGCACCACGCTCACTGGCAATGTTGCCACAACTGGCGGACAGACTTATACCGGCACCGTTACGCTTCGCGCTGCCACCAGCCTGGTGGCTAATAATGCCGGGACGCCTGCCACAGTCACGTTTGGCACAACAATTGATGGTGGCAGCTTCGCTTTGACCATTGGTAAAACTACCGGGGCCGTACTGACAAATGCGATATTTAATGGTCCTGTCACGAATGTGTCCGCACTGAACATCACTGGTGCAACTGGTATGAATACTGCCGCCATCAGCACCACCGGCGGGCAGAGCTATGGCGGTACCGTGACGCTGGGCAACACGATCACGGCCCTGACCCTGACGGATAACAGCTTCAGCGGAATTGCAACGCATCAGATTTCTGGCACCTCAGTCCAGTCTTTAACGGTCGACGAAACCGGCGTCGGCACAACGACAATCGGAGGAACAGCCGGCAACTTAAATAGTCTAACAATCAACACTGGCGGAAATATTACACTTGATGGAAGCATTACTGCCAACAAGGTTTCCATGATTTCCTCGGCGGGCAACAGTCCGATTAGTATCCCGTCAGCCATCGCCATTGACGCGGATTCGCAGAGCTATTCCGCTGATGCCAACAATGCGGTGTTGGGTCTGTCGGCTCTTACCAATCTGAAGTTGGCGGATACGGCGGGAACTGCGGCACCAATGCAACTGACACTGATCCAGGGGGCTTCGATCAGTGATACCGATTTGCCGATACTGGCTGCATTTATTGGTAGCAGCGTAAACACAAGGACCTACACGATTCAATCCCTCGATGGCAATATCTCATTGGCAGGCGGTGGCACGAGCCCTGTGGCCGGTGCCAAGTTGGTCCTTGATGCGCTGCAGGGATCTATCACGTTAGGTTCTGGTGGCGGTTTGAATGTTGATTCGCTTGCCGCGGAATCGGTCAGTACGGGGGCCATTACGCTTAATAACAGCGTCACCACCAGCGGTGCGCAGATCTATGACGGAGCGGTGCTGATAGGCGCTAGCGCCACCCTTACCGCCAATAATGGTACCACAGCGCAATTGATCACATTCGACAATACCGTCAACGGCAACGCCGCGCTGAATATCGGTAGCTCTGGAGCCGTTTCCAATGTCGTATTCGCCGGTGCCGTCGGTGGCACGACCAGCTTGGCTACGTTAAATGTCAGTGGTACAGCCTCACTTGGCGGCAATGTCACAACCACCGGTAACCAGACGTATACAGGTAATGTAACATTGGCGGATGGTGGGGCGGCCAGAACCTTCACATTGCTGGCGGGCACAAATACGGTGGATTTTGGTGGCACGGTAGATGGCGGAAATAGTGGTGATGCGACGCTGGCCATCGGCAATGGCACCAATGCGACCAATGCAACATTTGGCAGCGCAATAGGTGGAAGCGTGTCTTTGGCGGCGTTGTCGGTACAGGGCACCACTTCG
>JAJZJL010000145.1 GCA_021810145.1 Planctomycetota bacterium
AGCCAAGTCAGCCGGTGCCGTCGAAGCCGGTGCCGATGACCTGATCAAGAAGGTCAACGATGGCTGGATGGACTTTGATGTGGCCGTTGCCACTCCTGAAATGATGCCCAAGATCACCCGGTTGGGCAAGGTCCTTGGCCCGCAGGGAAAAATGCCCAGCCCAAAAGCAGGAACCGTCGCAACCGACGTGACCAGCGCCGTAAAGGAATATGCCGCCGGCAAGGTGGAATTCCGCAATGATAAGGGCGGCAATATTCATGCTGTGGTTGGCAAGCTGAGTTTTGCGGAAGCCGATCTGGCAGCCAATATACATGCATTTATCAATACCATCCGCCGGTTGAAGCCCGCGACATCCAAGGGCCAGTTTGTAAAAAAGGTAACCATTCACAGTTCGATGAGCCCTGGTGTTCAGATTGATACCAGCCATCTGGACGTTATTGAAGCAGCCTGAACTTTTCTGACCAAGAACTTGAGGTTTACATTATGAGTAAGCGTATTAAAAACTTGATTGCCACGGAACTTCAGAAACGCCTGACCGGGGCGGACAGCGTGGTAATCGTGGATTATTCGGGCATTAGCGCCAACGACACCAATAAACTCCGAAGCGGCCTGCGTAAAAAGAACGTGAAGATGACCGTCATTGCCAACGCTCAGGGGCGACGGGCCTTGGAAAAAGTCGGCCTCAAGGCCGGCGGCGATATTCTTCTGGGAACCAACGCCCTGGTTTACGGCGGCGATTCCGTTGTCGATGCCGTTAAAGAATTACTGGAGCAAACCAAGGAGATCGCCAAGCTCAAAATTAAAGGCTCAGTGGTAGAAGGTCAACTTCTGGATAAGCCGGCGACGGAGGCTCTGGCCAAACTGCCGGGACGCAGGGAATTGCATTCCGAGATTTCAACACTGGCAATTTCTCCCGGCCGAAAACTGGCCGGACAGATTCTTGGACCGGGCCGCACTGTGGCCGGTTTGGTTAAGGCCGTCATTGAGAAGAAGGAAAAGGAAGCCCCGGCCGCCGCTTAAGCGAGTTGGGGGGATTAAATCGATTAATTTTGTTTTTTATGTCTTTTGTCATTCATGCAGCCTGCCTGGAGCAGTTAAAACAGGGCGCGTCGCCCCGGCTGGTGAAGACAAGCGAACGTGTGGAGTTTTACTATGGCAGAATTCGCTGCTGAAATCATGGAACTGGGCGATAAAATTGTTGCCCTCTCGTTGCTGCAGGCTAAACAGCTCAGCGACTATCTGAAGGAAAAGCACGGCATTGAAGCCGCTGCTGGCGGTGGCGTGATGATGGCCGCCCCGGCTGGTGGCGCTGGTGCTGGTGCCGCGGCTCCCGCCGAAGAACAGAGCACTTTTGACGTTGTGCTCAAAGCCCCCGGCGAGAAAACCATTCAGATCATCAAAATTGTCCGCGCCGCCACCAATCTGGGCCTGAAGGAAGCCAAGGACCTGGTCACCGCCGCTCCCAAGGTGGTTAAGGCCGGTGTTGACAAGGCTGAAGCCGAGAAGCTCAAGAAAGAGCTGGAAGCTGAAGGCGCCACAGTCGAACTTAAATAAGTTCGATCGGCAAAGAAACTGGTTCCTTTTCATGAAGAAACCAGTGCCAAAAGATAAGAGGCTGGCGATCCGCAGGATCGCCAGCCTTTTTTTTAATCCGGACAAATATGCAGTTCGCCGCTGGTTTGCCCGCAGACAAATCGGCAAAAGGTGGGCGTTATGATTCCATCGGAATGACTATCCGCATCGTCTTGCAGGTTTACGCCAAATGATTCAATGTGAGCGTAGTGACCCTGCGTATCCAGAACCGCCAGGGGAGTTTGTTCATCTGCATCGCTGTAAATTGCCACGTCCCAGGCTGTAAATGTGTACCCCGCCAACAGCGGCATTGATGGCAGATCCGTGGCAACCAGCGTTCGAGCATCGGGCAATACCGCCACAAATGTCGCCCCATCAGGCAAATTCTCGCATACGCCCTGGCACTGCCAGATATAGCCTTCCACGATCCATTGTCGGGTCAACATGGGAACCGACGAAACATATTGACTTTTTCGCGTGGTCAAGTTTAGAGTTCCGGGGCAACTAAATCGGCGTATGTTTCGCGACGCCGGATAATTCGCCAAGTCTTACCGTCCACCAGTACCTCCGCGGCACGTGGGCGCGCATTGTATTGACTGCTCATGGTAAAGCCATACGCACCGGCTGAAAATACTGCCAGTAAATCACCTCGCTTGGCGGCCGGCAAATAGCGATCTTTGGCCAGATAATCTCCGCTTTCGCAAACCGGACCCACAACGTCCACTTTCTCATCGCCCGGCGTTCGTAGTGTGCTTTGACGATTTTCGGGCACGCAGGAACCGCTTACATCCACCGGCCAGATAAAATGATAGCTCTCATAAAGGGTCGGACGGATCAGATCATTCATTGCGGCATCGACAATGATAAACTTTCTGCTTCCCCCCTGCTTGTTGTATTGAACCCGCGTTACCAGAATACCCGCGTTGCAGGAGATCGACCGTCCCGGCTCCAGAATAATGCGAAGTTTGCGATCTTTAAGCAGTGGGATAATCGCGGCGGCATAATCCGCCGCCGATGGGGCCTCGTTGCCCTCATAAAACGCGGCAAATCCACCACCGATATCCAGTGTATCAATACGAATATTCTGCTTCGCCAAACGATCAATCAATGCCAGAGCCTTGGTGATTGCATCCACATACGGCTGGGTTGATTTAATGGGCGATCCAATATGCAGATGCAAAGCACTTAACCGGGCATTTTTTGCGGTTGCCGCCTGCATATAAAAGGCTTCGGCACGGTCGATATCCACACCAAACTTGGTTTCTTTCTTACCCGTGAGCGTCTTCTGGTGAGTACCGGCGCTGCTGACATCCGGATTGACCCGAAGGGCCCCATGCGCAGTAAGTTTCCTGGCTCCGGCCAGACGATCGAGATTCCAGAATTCCTCTTCACTTTCAATATTAAACCAGCCAATTTGCGCATCGAGGGCTTCATTGATCTCCTGATCGGTTTTGCCCACGCCGGCAAAAACAATCATCTTCCCATGAGCCCCGGCTTTCAGCGCGCGAAACAATTCACCGCCGGAGACCACATCAAATCCGCTTCCGCGCAACTGAAGCGCCCGGAGAATAGCCAGATTCCCGCAGGATTTGATGGAATAACAGATCAGCGGATTAAGCGGCGCAAAGGCCTCCGCGATGCGGTCAAAATGGCCCAGCAATGTGGCCTGGCTGTATATGTACGTTGGGGTCCCGGTTTTTTCCACAATATCACGAACCGGTACAAGCTCACAATGCAATTGGCCATCGATATATTGAAAATGATCCATCGTTTCTTCCGATTCTCAATGCCTGCATCGGCAGGTCGGCACGCCTAGATAAACTGCTGCAGAAATGCGAAGGCCTCGTCCGCCGCTTCGCGCGCTGTGGTTTCATACGGATACAATTCCACGGTAGCCCAGAGCTTATAATCCACCTGCTTGAAGGCCGCAAAAATAGAGGCCCAATCCATGGCACCACGACCGGGAATCAGGTGCTGATGCACGCGACTTGACGCAATGTCTTCCAGATGCACATGCGACACCCAGCGATGACATTTCAAAAAGGACTCGGCGGGATTTTCCCCCACGCAGAAAAGATGCCCAAGATCGCAATTCATCCGCAAATTGGGGTGGTTTACTCGTTGGAGAAATTCCACACATTGGTCGGTTGTTTCGATTAAAAGTTTTGGCTCCGGCTCCACCATCAACACCACATTGAATTGCTGCGCCGTCGGCAAAACCCGCATTAATCCATTATGATAAAGATTCAGGGCATCTTCCCGCGCCATTCCAGCAAGCGGACCGCCCGGTTCGAGCGAAATGGTTTTCGCCCCCAATGCCGCCGCCATGCGAATGCAATTTTCAGTATGACGAATTCGCTGCTCTCGTAAGGCGGGATCCATTTCAATCCAGGAGGGGTGCAGCGTATCGCCAATGGCGAAAAAGGTAAACGCATTAATATTGGATATACGAAGCTTCAACGAATCGAGTTGCCGACGCAACTCCGCAATGCGCGTATCCGGCATGTGGGGAGGATAGGCATGCGGAACGTCAGCCATGATTTCAACGCCGCCATAACCGGCGGCGGCAATTGAATTGACGGCTTCTTCCAGCGATGTTTTTTTGAAAGCGTTGGTGGAAAAGGCAAGCTTCATTTCAGTCCGCGATTTCAACACCCATCGAACGCGCGGAACCGGCGAGAACCTTCTCCGCGGATTCAACGCTTGAGGCGTTCAAGTCAGGTAATTTCTCCTGCGCGAGTTTTCGCAGTTGCGCTTTGGTGAGTTTGCCGATCTTGTTTTTATTCGGCTCACCACTGCCCTTTTCCAATCCCAGAATATCTTTGATCATCACGGATGCCGGCGGAGTCTTGATGACAAAATCAAATGAGCGGTCCGCATAAACGGTGACCTCTACGCCGACGACTTTACCCTTCAGTGTCGCGGTTGCCGCGTTGAAGCGTTGAATGAACTGGCCGGGGTTTACGCCATTGGCACCCAGTACCGGCCCAATTGGTGGCGCTGGTGTCGCGGTTCCACCGGGAGCCTGCATCTTAAATTTTTTGGCGATTTCCTTAACCTTAGCCATAGCTTAACCTCAATTATCCTGTATCTAGACCAAAATACGTCATTCGCTGAAAAGCCGCACCGGACACAACCGATGCACATTCAACTCTCAACATTCGTCCTTTGAACCACCCGTACATTTCTCCGGCCATCTGTACCCACCCAGCGCGGTGAAATCGATGGCCTCGTTGCATCCGCGCCGGATTTCCGTCCAAACCTTCGTACCGCAATGATCAGCAGTGACAGCAAGCCCAGGACCAGCACCGCCGCAATAGCCACCGCCGTAAGCAGCAATCCTACCATAACCAGCGGTATAAGCACCACAACGCAACCCGCAACCCACAGCCATTTGCCCAGTGTGGTTCCAGGCACCAGACGGCGCGGAGGCGATGCGGTAAATTCGGGATCAGTAAGTAAATTCATCGCGGCACGTATTATTTCTTTCTCCCGATGGGAAACACCAACAAAGCGTATCCGTTCCGGGCAGGTCTTCACAATACCTATATTATAGCCCCGGAATGTTCCCAAACATTGCCGCGGAGGAACTCCCATTCTACCGAATTTATTGAACCTTTTCCAACTGCCAGTATTCCAGCTCCAGCGGCGTAGCGCGACCGAAGATTGTTACAATCACGCGAACCATACCCTTGTCCGGGAAAATTTCATCCACCACACCTTCGAAATTCTCAAACGGACCTTCCCGGACTTTGACCCCATCACCCTTGAGGAACTCGACTTTCACCGCTGGACCGGCTTCGGGTTTCTCGGCATCGGCGATGAGCTTTTCAACTTCCTTGGCGGCCATGCGATCCGGTTTGTTTTTATGCCCGATAAAATCGCCGGCACCGGCTGTTTCCTTGAACACGTACCAGGCTCTTTCAGGAATGGTACCGTCGGAATTCAACTCCATTTCCACAAATACATAACCGGGATAGGTCTTATTCTCCGCAACTTTCTGCTGCCCGGCTTTAACCTTTTTGACACGCTCACGGGGTACCAGCAGTCGGCCGATAATGTCTGTAAGATTTTCGGCCTTTACTTTGCGCTCCAGCGTGTCACGAACCTGGTCTTCCTTATTGGAAGCGACCTTCAGCACACACCAGTGTTTTGTAGAAGTTTCGGTCACTTGACGCTCCGTAATTTGTTGAGTGCTCATTTCGCCAAAATCTGTCTGCGGAATTCAACCACCGACACTTCAAATCCGATGCGGTCCATTCCGCATCATCTGATCACATGAATCGCGCGGAACAACCACACGAAAAAAGTATCCACCAGCCACAACATAAGGGCCATTCCCAGCGTGGATAGCACCACCAGCCGCGTGGCTCGAATAACAGCCTGGCGGGTTGGCCAGACCACCTTGCGCATCTCACTTTCCGTCAGGATCATAAAATCCGCGAGATTGGGACGGTTTACCACATAAAAGCAAAACAACGCCCCGAGAGAACCGACAATCACCACCATGATCATCTTGGAATAGGCGGGGGCCAGGGGCATAAACGTATTTTTAATCCACAGAATGCCCAAAGCAATCAGCAACCCCAGGCCAATAGCCGTTCCGAGCCGAACCCACTTGCCCTGCCCTTTTTTATATATATTGAAGAAAGACAAAACCAACTCCAAAATTCATTGCAACCGCAGGGATATAAACCCGCCTATTGTGCAATCATTTCACCAGTTCCGGCAAGCTGAACGTCAAATCTTCCGCACCGCCGTCAAGGCATTTTCTCGTTGGAAGATTCGCGCACCTCGCGAACAACACGGCAGGCAGGAGTTGAACCTGCAACCCCCGGTTTTGGAGACCGGTGCTCTGCCAATTGAGCTACTGCCGTAAGTGTCTTCATAAGGGTTCGGACGAATTCCGAACCATTACTTACCCTTCTTGATCTTATGATCCGTATGTTTACGCAACCGCGGAGAAAATTTAAAGAACGTTTTCTTTACGTCCATCTCCTTCGGGTTGATGCTGATACGGTAGTTGAGGTCTTTGGTCTCACTACACTGTAACCATGCCCATTCACGCGCCATTTCCGCGACTCCAATTCAAGCGAAACTTCTAAACTTCGGGATTCAACCACGCGGCCACCCCAAAGCTTTGGATTGGTGCTTTCATGCCAACCCAATCAGCACCTGTATTATAGAAACTTTCTACAGGCCTGAAAACAACTCATTAATCTTGACTATTGACAGAGCCACGCGGACAGGTGATTCCCGCCCGCGTGGCCCATGGTTTTCATCAAGATTCTTCTTAACGAATCAGCTCAGGCGAGGATTTTGGTCACAACGCCGGCACCGACCGTCCGCCCACCTTCACGGATAGCGAAGCGGACACCCTGTTCCATCGCGATTGGACATTCGCCCAAATCGACGGTGATCTTCACGTTATCGCCAGGCATGACCATTTCAGTGCCAGCCGGGAGATCCAGCGAGCCGGTCACGTCCGTGGTACGGAAATAGAACTGCGGACGATAACCCTTGAAGAATGCGGTATGACGACCGCCCTCTTCTTTGGTCAGCACATAAATTTCGGCTTCAAACTTCGTGTGCGGAGTAATTGAACCGGGTTTCGCAATAACCTGACCGCGTTCCAGTTGTTCTTTTTCCACGCCTCGCAGCAGCAAGCCGACGTTATCCCCGGGAATGGCCTGATCCAGAACCTTCTGGAACATTTCCACACCCGTAACCACCGACTTCATCGGATCTTTATGCAGACCGACGATTTCGACATCATCACCAACTTTGATCGTTCCGCGTTCCACACGGCCTGTACCGACCGTACCACGGCCCTTAATGGAAAATACGTCTTCCACCGGCATGAGGAACGGCTTATCGGTCTCACGCACCGGTTCCGGAATGTAGCTGTCAAGAGCGGCAACAAGCTGCATGATCGGCTCAATGGCTTTTGCGTCCGTCGGATTCTTCAGAGCCGCCACCGCGGAACCGCGGATAATCGGCACTTCGTCGCCCGGGAACTTGTATTTATTGAGCAGTTCGCGGATTTCCAATTCAACGAGTTCCAGCAACTCAGGATCATCAACCAGATCAATTTTGTTAAGAAATACCACAATGCGAGGAACGTTGACCTGCCGAGCCAGCAGAACGTGTTCACGCGTCTGAGGCATCGGGCCATCCGCGGCTGATACCACAAGAATAGCTCCGTCCATCTGGGCGGCGCCGGTAATCATGTTCTTGACGAAGTCAGCGTGACCAGGGCAGTCAATGTGGGCATAATGGCGGGCCGCCGATTCATATTCCACATGCGACACCGCAATGGTGACAATCTTGCTGGGATCGCGGCGACCCTGCTTTTCGGAGGCCTTGGCCACCGAATCATAGGAAATCGCCTGCGCCAGACCCTGTGCCGCCAGCACTGTGGTCAGTGCGGCCGTCAAGGTGGTTTTGCCATGGTCAATATGACCGATGGTGCCTACGTTTACGTGGGGCTTCTTACGTTCAAATACGCCCTTGGCCATGGATAAATACCTCCTGTGGTAGAGAAAATCCAGTAATACAAAACACTCTATCGCGGCAGCCATTACCACGATCAAAAATTTCAGTTATCCGACCACGGTCTTTGGCCCGCCTCGCCAGCCAAACCATCGTGCTTCGGACTATTTGCCGGGAGCTGTTGAGCGGCACGATTGCCAGTGGCTCAACCCGCTGGGCTAAAAAAGCTACTGATGGGACTTGAACCCATGACCTCGTCCTTACCAAGGACGCGCTCTACCAACTGAGCTACAGCAGCGTGCGGCCATTGCGTTCGTCACATCGGTTCGACACAGTGGGAATCCTCACTACCCGCTTACCGGATACCGCCGCCGCGTCGCCGCCGGCCAGATTCTCAAAAGAAAATCTGCCCAAGATTCACTAGTTTACCGGCTGTTTTACGTCGCTGCAACCAACCGCCTGTAAACTGCTCCGATCAAGCCTTTCCCGCCTTGAGGATTCCAGAGCTTCTTTCCGTTCCAGGTTGGGCTACGGGACTCGAACCCGCGACCCCGAGGACCACAACCTCGTGCTCTACCAACTGAGCTAAGCCCAACGAATTTCAAGCCCTTTAGTTTATGGAAACTTAACGCAGGCGTCAAATACACGTTCTCGAAAACACCGGCTAATCCCATCCCCGAGACCGCAAGGATGGCCCGATTATTTCCCGACACTCAGACCACAATCATTCCTGCTCGCCCCCTGGCATTAACCCTGATGCGCAGCGGTCGATTCACGTCCAACCAGCGAACAGGCGATCGACAGGGTAATGGCCGGAAGATCGGGCCGCTCAGCCCGCTGTTGCAAAACGGACATGGCTTGAATCGCCATCGCTTCCGGAGACTGCCGTACGGTTGTCAGGGGAACCGCCAGCAATGCCGCTGTCGAGGTATCGTCAAACCCCGTGAGTTTGATCTGTTCCGGAATTTTGACGCCCATTTTAAGTAATTGCCGCATCGCCTTGGCCGCAGTCATATCATTTACGCACGCAATGGCGTCAGGGCGGTGTTCCGCCAGCATCCGTGCAAGGGCTTCGCGGTCATCACCGTCTCCGGAACAAACCTGTAATTGTGCGGAAGGCTCCAAACGCACGGCATTGGCCACGCCTTCCACCCGTGCTTCCGCGGTGGGGTGTTCACGGGCATCGGTTAAAAACAGAATTCGCCGGCATCCGCGCTGAATCAGGTGCCGCCCCGCCAAAAAACCACCGAGTTCGTTGTCGCTTCCGACCACATCAAATCTGCTGCGATCATGCAGCTTGTGTAAATCCCGATCCAGCAGAACCAGCGGCAGTTTGCGGGCCACACACTGACCGGCAATAAATTCATTGATTTCAGCACACTGTGACCGCACCGGCAAAGGCAAATAAAGCAAGCCGCGCAAATCGTTCTGCCATAGCGGCTCAAGCGCCGCCTGAGCCTCCTGCACGGAGGTGTTTTCCATCACCTCATGAAACAAAATCTGCCATTCCCGCTTCTGGGCTTCCCGTAGTAACGCCTGATGCACGGTGGCAAAAATACTTCCCGGCTCCAAAGGTGGAAACAGCAACCCGACGCTGGCGAACTTGGATTGCTTGGGTCCCTCCACAAAACTGCCTGATCCGCGCCGCCGCCTTACCACGCCCAATGCCTGCAGATCCCGCAACGCGCGAATAACGGTAATGCGTGAAACTTTGAATTGTTCAACCAATTCCGTTTCCGTGGGGAGTTTGCCACCCGATGGATATTCACCACGCCGAATGGACCTTAACAGAGAATCATAAACCGCTCCATACTTCGGTTGCACCGGGCGTTGCCGCTCGGTGTTCGGTACCGCGGTTACTGGCTTTTTAGGGTATCGAGACATACGCAATCCAAAAAATCGGCTCAATCATCTGGCCGTATGCACCTATTGTCATCGGCCTTGGCGGATAATCAAGTGCAAGCCTGTCAGCAATGTTCAGAGACGCTCCGATGCGCACCAGCAGATCGCGAAATGTCCGAAAATTGGTTTGGCGGCGGTATAACAATGGAAACGTGGTGCATAGCGGAATGAATCCGGAAGGTTAAATCATGACACAACAATCCGACAGTCAGGCAGATCACAAGGCGATCGACCTTCTGGCCAAGGCTCATATCGGTTGGGTTTACACCCTGGCGCGCCGACAACTCGGTGATGCCCATCTGGCCGATGACGCCACGCAAGCGGTTTTCATTGCATTGTGGAAAAAGCATAAGCGGCTGGTCAGGATTGATCACCCCATAGGAGGATGGCTGCTGCGGGCCACGCACTATGCCTGCGCGAATATTCAGAAGAAACAACAGCGGCAAAAAATACGCGAGCGAAAGGCGGCAAATATGCGGCAGAAAGAAATATTATCCGTCGGCGGCACGGCCATGGACGCCAATGCCGCGCTACTGCTGGAACTCGATGCCGCCATGTGAAAACTTTCCACCGGTGATCGGGATATACTCGTGGCACGATTCTTCCAAAACCAGACCGCCCGGCAGATCGCCCAAGCATTTGATATTTCCGAAGCGGCGGCCGAAAAGCGATTGACCCGCGCGGTGATCAAACTGCGCGGAATCATGGCCCGAAAACATATCTCCCTGGACAATATGGCTATCACTGCTCTGCTGGCCGGCGGCGCGGGAACTGCGCCAAGCGGACTATTGGAAAAGGTGATCCAATGTGCCGGCGGAAAAGCAGCCACAAGTTCAACAGCC
>JAJZJL010000146.1 GCA_021810145.1 Planctomycetota bacterium
GGATGGATGCAAGGACGCAGATCTGAAGCATATTCCGGAATATGTTGAGAATCGAGGATGCCGCAGACGGCCGTTTGGCCGCCCCAAGGCGCTGCCGGCGGAGTTGCCAAACAGGCTCTAAGGCGACGAGGGTTGCCCACGGTAACTGACGGCACTTGCCGCATCGATCCATCCTTGCAAATGCCTGGAAATCAACGTCGCCAGATGCTGTTGAATGGCCATGTGGTCCGTTAGTATTTTGTATGAGAAGTGAAAAAAATGTATTAAGCTATAAAAATCTTTAATCTTTTAATGAATTTTCTTGACATAAATACAATAATCTGTAGACTTATAACCAAGAGATGGACCCTTGAGGTAAGGACCTCCCATAAAAGTACTGCTGACCAGGAGTTTTATCGTGAAGCTGCAAAAAATATTGGGCATTGGTGTAACATTATCCGCCGGATTAGTCCTTGCCGGTATGGCGAACGCGAGTGCGGTCGTGGACGTAGCGCTAAACGGGTCCGCGCAAACCGTCACCGGAGGAAGCGGAACCTACGGCATTTCGTCGAGCGGCTACGGAGGATTTTCATGGTCATCGTTTTCGATTGACGTGACGCAGACCTCCAATGAATCACTGTTGTCGCTGACCATCGGCAACTTGGCGTCATCAGGTAAATCCCAGAGCTTGCAAATCCAGGTTGGTGCTTCGGGATTTACTTTCCTTCCCACGGCCATTGGGTCGGGGCAACAGACAAGTGCGTCGGCAACAGCCGAAAACACCGTGAGCGGCGACGGCGTTGGCGTTAAAGGAAGTTCCACCAATGGTTCTGGTACCAGCTACGTGGGGCAGTTCTTCACCCTTAGCGAGCCCGCTGGTACCACGTCTTCCGCATCCTACACTACGCCGGTGGATTCGGCGTCGACTATCCAAAGTCCGTATTCGCTTAACCTGTCCTCGGACGTATCTATAGCTGGCGGCACTACCGATAAATTGGTTTCGTATTCCGCCGACGTCGCTGTCACGTCGGCTCCCGTCGGCAGCCCCACCCCGCTGCCGGGAAGCGGGGCTTTGGCTCTCGTGGGCGGGCTGGCCCTCGTTGGCGGCATGGCTGTTCGCCGGCGGTTTGTTCGCTGATCCAAATATCTGTGAAGTAATCTGAAACTTGTGACAAAAATGAAACGGAGCGCTGTAAAGCGTTCCGTTTTTTTGTTGATGCATGTTCAATAGTTCGCCAAGTGCATCACTTCCAGCGATGCAAAGAATCGACGGGCCGATCGTGTTGTCGAACCTTGCCGACGAACTTGATAATTCAACACTCCAATCTGACTGCTGCCCCGTGCCTTGCGCCGATCGCGTACAATCTTAACAGCAGGCGTTACAATCCCCTCCGGCATGGCTGTCACACTTTATAAGCTGTGTCGGCCACGCGTAGCAAATCACGCTCGCACACAACTCGGTGCCGCGCGGCGATTTCCACGCGATTTCACTGATTTCAAAAGCCACGCGAACTGTGCGGATGCTAACGCTGTTTCCCCAGCCTCGATGACCGTCGTAATGGCCCCCCGTATTCGCTGGTCTGCTGTATAAAGTATCACGCACATTCTTGAATGGCCTGTGATAGATTCTGCAAGGCCTTCATGGCTCTGATCCTTGGCTTTCCAACGCTGCCGTTACCGGCACCATCAGCCAAATCCATACTCCAATCCATGCTCCAATCCAACTCGGCATCGCATTTACCCGCCGTACCCACAAAACAAATTTCCCATTGCTCGTTGTTCGCCGTCACGCCGGGACTCGTTGTTCGTTCTTATTCGTTTTCCCCCGCTTACCCGCCCCAACCGCATGCCCCAATCCACTTCGCCCGGTACACCTGGTTGCGTTTTCACCACAACGGCCCAATTACCGTAACTGATCAGTATGTGCAGTATTGGTCAGTGGATTCAGTATTAATCAGTAGATTCAGTACCTGTCCCGTGTGCCGAGAATCGTTGTTCGTTGCTTCCCGGCGCGCCGGGACTCGTTGACGCCCCTCCGTATCCGCGCCATCCGCCTTATCCGCTTAGAGAGTTTACCCCGTGCGCGCCGGGGCGGTCCATCCCATCCTGCCAGAAAGCCAATCCGATTTGCCATCTCAAATACCCGCCGCATCCAATAATCAGTTTGCCAGTTGCTTCCCGGGTGTGCCGGGATTCATTACCCATTGGCCATTTTTTCATGGTGCTCGCAAGCAATCGCTGCCATGTTGCAGAAGCGGTCACAGGCACATCCTTGAAAAAAGCTGCACCGTTGGCTTGACCGTCGTCGGCTAAAGCCGTATTCTAAATGGTCTATACATTCGCCGAGAAGGCCGGATTGATTGTTGTCATTTCGGTACGCCGGCTTTGAATGCTGCAGGCCGCGCCAGCGGGCGTTTTGAGCCTGTCATGCTGAAAGGAGATTCCATGTCCCGCTATTTAGGCCCCAAGGTACGTCTTTCACGCCGCCTCGGTGTGGCAATTGCCGATCTTCCCAAACATAACAAAAGCGAATTCATCGCCCCGGGTATGCACGGATTCCGCAGTCGCCGGTTATCGGAATACGGCATTCGTCTGCGGGAAAAGCAGCGTATGAAGGCCCATTACAACGTGCTGGAAAAGCAGTTCCGTCGCTATATGGCCACCGCCAAGCAAGCCAAGGGTAATACTGCCGTAACATTGCAGCAGATTCTTGAAACCCGCCTGGATAATGTTGTGCGCCGCCTGGGTGTGGCACGTTCCATCTGGGCCGCCCGACAGCTTGTGGCCCATGGCCATGTGCTGGTTAATGGCGGCAAAGTGGATGTGGCGAGTTATCAGGTCACCCCGGGAATGACCATTACATTTCGGGAAAAAACAGCCAAACTGTTGCGGGAAAATATGGAATCCATGGCCGGCCATCAGGTTCCGGCATGGCTGGATTTCAATCCGGCGCAGTTGGAAGCCAAGGTCGTGGCTCTGCCAATGCCGGAACAGATCCCATTCCAGATTAACCCCAGCCTGATTATCGAATTCTATCGTTAATCAGTTTGCTTACGAAAAAAAAAGAACAACCGCACCGACGCCCTCAGGCTTTGGTGCGGTTTGTTTTTTTACGTTACAATATTCGCGGTTCTGGAGGTATTGCCTTGACCGGTTTTCGAATTACGCAGGTCTTGTTCTCTCTGGGGCTGTGCATTTATTTTGGCGGTCTGCTGATTCTCGGTGCGTTGGTGGCACCGGTGCTGTTTCATACCATTTCCGCTGCTGGTGTGCATGCCGCGGTCATTAACTCAAAACTCAACGAATCCAAAGAACTCGCGGGTCTTATTTTCGGCAATATCCTGCAACTCTTCTCCATCGTTCAATTGGTGTGTCTGTTTTTGATGTTGTTTGCCGTCCTCTTTCAGATGGCTTTTCATCTCAGCGCGGTGAACATCTGGGTGTGGCTGCGCCTCGGCGGCGTATTGATTCTCGCCGTACTCCTGGGTAGCCAAATGCTGCGACTGGATCCGATGGTGCGCCGCGAGCACAAGCTATGGGTGGAAAATGTGGATACCCATCCCGCACAAGCAGCTTTGCATAAGGCCCGGTTTCAGCGCTACCACGCCGCCGCGGAACACAACGGCGTTTTTCAGATGGTCCTGCTGCTTACACTGGTGTTTGTGCAGGGATGGGGTATTAACTATCCCACGCGGCGCGAATTTATCCGTACACTGGCCCAGCAGGCGAAAGTGATCGATCCGCCGGACAAGCCGGAAAAATGACGGTCAGGACGGTCAAATGTCTATTCCGCTTTGCGGCCACTTGTACTCGCTGTAGGATATAATCATACTGTTGCCGAGGATGCGGTAACCGAGCCTTCGCGGATGCAGTTGACTGTTGGATCCGTGATCGAGCCATACGGAGGTCCATGGATGGACACACTGACGCAAAGCGTAAAGCCCAATACCCGCCGCAGCCAATCCACGCCTGTTGCCACTGCCGGGGACCACGCGGTCATTAATGATTTTCTTACCTATATCGAAATTGAACTCGGCCTGGCGGACAATACGCTCTGTGCCTACCGCTCGGATCTTATACACTTTTCCGCATTTTGCCTGCAACAATTTTCGCGGCCGCTGGTTGGTGTTGATCGCGTTGTTATAGGCGAATATCTGAAATATCTTCAGACGCAGCGCAATATGCGCACCAGCAGTGTGTTGCGGCACATTGCGGCATTGAAAATGTTCTACCGTTTTTTAACATCCCGCGGAAAAAGCGCGGAAAATCCAACCGAGCATCTGGAAACCCCGCACGGCTGGCGCAAACTGCCCGATGTGATGAACCGCTCACAAATTGAGGCTCTTCTCAAAGCGGTGGATCCGAAGCATCGCCTGGCACTGCGGGATCAGGCCATTATCGAATTGTTTTATGCCTGTGGTTTGCGCGCCAGCGAACTATCTGACCTGACGGAATTAAATGTTCATGCGGAGCTTGGTGTCATTCGTGTCATTGGAAAAGGGCGCAAGGAGCGTATCATCCCGATTGGAAAGCCCGCGCGGGCGGCCATGGAAAAATATATGCGCGAACTGCGCCCAAAACTCCTCGCGGTATCCGGGAGCCGAGTGCCCAACGTGTTTGTGTCGCGCTCCGGCCAACCCATTAACCGCATCGTCTTGTGGCAGCGGTTAGACCGCATTTCCCGGGCGGCGGGACTTAAGCATATTCATCCCCACAAACTCCGACACACGTTTGCCACGCACCTGCTCTCCGGCGGGGCGGATTTGCGCGTGGTGCAGGAACTTCTGGGGCATTCCGATATCGGCACAACTCAGATTTATACCCACGTGGACGCGGACAGGCTGAAAAATGTGCATCGTCGGCACCATCCACGGCCTTGAAGTTTATGTGGATTCTTCATTCTTGCGCTCATTGCCGCGATGGCCGCGTATCAGCAGGCGGATCGGCACTTCATGCAGCACCGTGCGCTCACGCAACTGATGCGCGAAAAACCGTTTGTATTCTTCGGTGATCAGCCGGGGATGATTGACAAACAGCACAATGGTGGGGGGGCGAACATCAATCTGTGTGGCGTAATAGACTTTGACGGTTTTGCCTTCCTGGCTGCTCGGGCCGCGCAGTTGCAGAATATCCTCCACCGCATTGTTCAACTGTCCGGTGGTCAACCGGGTGGAAGCTTGTTCATAAAGTGAAAACGCCAGGCGGATAATCTGCGATTGATCGGCATCGGCCCTGGCGCTGATGCAGGCCACCGGCGCGTGCTGGAGTTGCGGGAAGCGTTTGGCGGCATAATCGCCATAACTTTGCACCGTGGCCTTTTCACCCACCAGATCCCATTTATTCATGACCAGAATCACCGGCCGGAATTCTTCCTGGATATATGCGGCGAGTTTCTGATCCACATCGCTGATATCCGCGGTGGCGTCAATCAGCAGCAGCACGACATCCGCTCGCCGGATCGAGCGTTGCGCCCGGTGAAAGCTGTAAAACTCCAGGTCATTGCTGGTCATCCGCGCCCGTTTGCGCACCCCCGCGGTATCGATAACCGTGATGGTTCGGCCCTCAATTTCCATTCGCACGTCAATGCTGTCGCGGGTGGTGCCGGCCACTTCGGAAACAATGACCCGCTCTCCACCGGCCAGTGTGTTGATCAGCGTGCTTTTCCCGGCATTGCGCTTTCCCACTACCGCCAGCTTAAGTTCAGATTCCGCGGGTGTAACTTTGGCGCTGCGCCCAAGATGCCGAAAAACTGCTTTCAGCAGTTCGTCCCGGCCCCGGCGGTGCTGGCAGGAAATCGTGACCATCTCGTCGAAACCCAGCGCGAAAAATTCCGTCGCATTGGATGCCAGATTCGGCCCATCGACTTTATTAACCGTCAGAATCACGGGTTTGCCAAATGGCCGGATCAATCGTGCCACCGCCGTGTCCAGCGGCACCGGACCGGTCTTGGCGTCTACGACAAACAGCAATACATCCGCGGATTCAATGGCCCGGTTAATCTGATCCTGAATTTGTTCCGTCAGATTATCCGGGTCTTCAATGCCGTAGCCGCCGGTATCAACAAGTTCAAAACTCCGGCCGTCACTTTCGACAATGCTTGATACGCGGTCACGTGTAACACCCGCCGTGGGATCCACAATGGATATGCGTTTGCCGGAAAGCATATTCAGCAGGCTGGATTTGCCGACATTAGGCCGGCCAACGATGGCAACAATGGGTATGGGCATACGAATTCCTCTGGTATCAGGCGGTGCGGCCGCAGCAGTGTTTGTATTTCTTTCC
This sequence comes from Planctomycetota bacterium, assembly GCA_021810145.1. Lineage (GTDB taxonomy): Bacteria > Planctomycetota > Phycisphaerae > WQYP01 > WQYP01 > JAMDCX01. Next base: position 6,262 of record JAJZJL010000146.1, read on the forward strand.
GCTGCCGCAGGGGCACGGATCATTGCGGCCAACTCGGGGGCCGGCGTTGACAATCGGATCGATCGGTGGCGCTGCGTCGTCGCTTTCCGCCGCCGGAGCTTCCGCCGGCGCGGCCTGCAGTTCTCTGGCTGCGGCGCTTTCACCCACACCGTATGATTCGTTGGCATCGAAGAGTTCTTCCTGGCCTTCATATACGTTGCGCATGTCGCCGGCGCTGGCAATCCGCATCCGGAAAATAACATCCGTGACTTTTTCCCGCAGGTTCTTGAGGAACTCTTCAAACAGCCGCGAACCTTCCCGCTTGTATTCAATGACCGGATCGCGCTGGGCAATTCCGCGTAAACCAATGGTATCGCGCAATTGATCCATGGCGTACAGGTGATCTTTCCATGTCACATCATAAATCTGCAACAATACCGTGCGTTCCAGTTCCGTGAGTTCGCGCCGCAGGAAGGCATGCGCCAATTCACCGATGCGCTCGCGGCGCTCTTCCGGCGGCTCCCCGTCAAATTCATCAGCTGAGGCCTGCGTGACAAACCGATCGCACACCCAGGCGGAAAGCATGCGCGATTCCTGCAGTTTTGCCACCGCGTCATCGATCTGCCGGTCAATGTTTTCATGGGTATCCCGGGAGATATCAATCAGCCGTTGCCGCAATTTCTCCGTGGTAAGGCTTCGGATTTCGTCTCCGGAAATGGCGGTTCCGAATTTCGCCTTCACCCAGACCGCCAGTTGCTCCGAGGCGTAAACATTTTCAATGCCACCGGCACCGGCGGTCGCTTCCAGCGCGTAATCCACCGGATAGCTGATCTCGCGCTGATGATAGGCTTGTCGGGCGTTGTTAAGAATCAGTTCAATGGCCTGGTCCTGGGTTTTTCCCGTCAGGTCCTCAACGGGTATGTTGAATTCAAACTTTTCATTGGCCCACTGTGCCAACTGCTGCTGCGGATACCCTTTCACCAGATACTTGCCCAGCGGACTGACATCTTTATGGTCAATGAGGTCCAGCGCTTTTTCCACCAGCGTTTCGATGATTTCATCCCGCTGCATTTTCTTTAACTGCGCCTGACTGATCTGTACTTTGAACTGACTCATCGCCCAGGAGGACATGCCCGCGAAATCATAATCGTCCGGATGGGCGTCAGGATCCATAAATTCGGAAATAGCGCTGTGAATATTGCTGCGGGCATCTTCACGGGCTTTATCTTTAATGGTCATTTCCAGCACGGGCAGTTCCGTATCCCGTAAATCCTGCGGATCTATGACCGTATTGAACGTCAATCGCACCCACTCCGCCACACATGTCGCCACATAATCCCGGTCAAGATAATGCGCCACCGCATCGCGCACGGAATCTCCGATGGTGTCGAAAATAATCTCCTGCAGATTCCGGCCTTCCAGAATGGCCTGACGGGAGGTGTAGAAGAAATTGCGCTGGTAGTTGCGGACTTCATCATATTCCAGCAGATTTTTCCGGATGCCGAAATTGCGCTCCTCAACTTTCTTTTGCGCTCTGGCCACAGCCTTGGAAACCATGCCGTGTTCAATGGCCTCATCTTCTTTCATGCCCAGACTCTGCAGAGCCTTGAGCATAAAATCACCGGCGAACAGCCGCATGAGATCATCTTCCAGACTTAAGAAAAACCGTGACATGCCCGGATCACCCTGCCGGCCGGATCGCCCGCGAAGCTGGTTGTCGATGCGCCGCGACTCGTGGCGTTCCGTGCCCAGTACAAATAAGCCGCCCGCTTCCAGCACGCCCTGCCCCAGGGATATATCCGTACCGCGGCCCGCCATATTCGTGGCAATGGTGACACGCCCGACGGTCTGGCCCTGCTTATTGACCTGCTGGGTACCGGCTTTCGCGATAATTTCCGCTTCGCGCTCATGATTTTTAGCGTTCAGAACTTCATGTTCTATGCCATGTTGCCGCGTGAGAATCTGTGAAAGCCGCTCGGATTTCTCCACACTCGTTGTGCCCACCAGCACCGGCTGTCCGCGCAGTGTTGCTTCTTTGATCTGTTCAACAATGGCCGCCCATTTCGCGTTTTCATTCATGAATATGAGATCTTCAAAATCCTGTCGCGCCAGGGGCCGGTTGGTTGGAATCGTCACCACTTCCAGTTTGTAAATTTTTCCGAATTCCTCTGATTCGGTCATCGCGGTGCCGGTCATTCCGGCAATTCGCTTGTACAGTTTGAAAAAGTTCTGAAGCGTAATGGTGGCCATGGTCTGGGTTTCCGGCTTTACCGTAACGCGTTCCTTGGCTTCCACCGCCTGATGCAGGCCATCGCTCCATTGCCGGCCCACCATCAACCGGCCTGTGGACTCATCGACAATAATGACTTCGCCCTTCTGCACCACGTAATCTTTGTCAATTTCATAGACAACATGAGCGCGCAAAGCCTGCTCCAGCAGGTGCGGCCAATCCATGTTGCCGCCAACATAAAATGAGCCAACGCCCGCAAATTCCTGGGCCTTGCGGATACCTTCATGTGTCAAATGCGCGGTTTTGCGATCCAGTTCCACTTCATACAGTTGCACCTGCTTGGCCAGTTCCGCCTCCGCGACGGCCAACTCTTTCTGCATCTCGGCGATCGAGGCCTGAATGGCCGCGATCTTGGCGGCATCACCGCGCAGATTTTTGATATCGCCTTCCGAGCCTTTAATTTTCCGCTTCAGCGTTTCCACCCGTCCGTTGGCCATATCCCATGGCTTTTGCGCCGCAATTAGTTTACGTGTGACCTCATCGGCCTGCCGGTAGCGCGGAGAATCATCATGGGCCGGTCCGCTGATAATCAACGGCGTGCGGGCTTCATCAATAAGCACGCTGTCCACCTCGTCGACAATGGCGAAATCCAGGGGGCCTTGCACCTGTTCCGCCAGAGATTGCTTCATGTTATCGCGCAGATAATCAAAGCCAAATTCGCTGTTAGTGCCGTAGGTTACTGTGCATTGGTATGCTTTTTGCCTCGGTTCATTGTCCATGTGTGATTGCACATACCCTACCGACATGCCCAGTGCAAAAAACGCCGGTGCCACCCAGGCCGCATCGCGCCGTACGAGATAATCATTGACCGTTACAACATGGCAATGTTTGCCGGAAAGCCCCATGAGAAAGCATGCCAGGGGGGCCACAAATGTTTTACCTTCACCAGTGGCCATTTCCGCAATTTTCCCGTCATACAGCACCATGCCGCCGATCAATTGCACATCAAAGGGTCTGGCGCGATAGGGAGGGCGGGCTTCCGGCACCGCATCACGGATGGCTTGATATAACTCCGGGGGAATTTCCACAAACCGCCAGTCATGTTCGCTGACGCATTTACTCTTGGCCTGCTGATAGAGTGTCAAGGCTTCCGGGGTCAGTTTGCCGGCATCGAATGAATATGCCGGATTAAAGGCATTGCGCAAGCCGATATGCCGATCCATGGATTCCCGCATCAGCGCAAAGGCTTCCGGCAAAAGTGCCAGATCGGTTTCGCCGGCGGCCATGCGTTTGCGCAACTCCTCCGCTTTGGCCCGCATCTGCGCATCGGATAATGCACGCATGGCCGGTTCAAAGGCGTTGATGGCCTCCACGCGCTGGCGATAAGCTTTGATCAGCCGGCCATTGCGCGAGCCGAAAATTTTGGTCATCGACTTGTTAAGAAATTCTGTAACCATAAAACCCTCTTAGATTGTGCTTGTAGAGATAATTGCCGCCCGAACGTGCCGGCGCACTAACTGAATGCCAATGCTCGTGAATCAGAGCGTGGAAGGCGGTGGGCGGGCAGCCCAGAGTTGCATAAACGTGCAGTGGGGCGGCAAAATGGTCGATATCGTGTACGCCCGCTGTCGCTTATCGGGACGCAAGTGACCGCTGAGATTTGTTCCGTTATGGCAACCATGATGCCACGCATGAAGCACCTGAACCGTTGCCATCGCCCAGAAACTTAATCTGGGCGGCATCCAATGATCCGAAAAACGGCCTGTTGTGGCGGGAGCTAGGTCAATGCGGCGTTGTTTAGCCGACGCTTGAAGCGTCGCCGCGGGAATCGCCAGAAGCCGCCCGATCCAGGTAACCGGCCCGGAAACAATTACGGCATTCTGTCCTTGCGCAGCGGGCACCCAGAGCATCGCCATAAGGCAGGAGATAGCTGTGATCGCGGGAGAATGTCTACTTAACCGGTGCATGTTTCCGCCGTTTCCATCAAAGTCGCCAATATTATACCCGCGAAAGGCCGCAGTGCCTAATACCCCGGTAAAAGGGTTATACGCCCTGAGTCTCGCCATTATCACCTGCAGTTGAAGGAACTGACATTCACATTATCTGCTATGTATTTTCGCCCAATTGAATTAAGGTATGAGCAATGAGCAAAGTAAGAATCAGACAAGTCGCACTCTTTATTGAAACCTCCGGAGCTTTCGGCCGCGGACTTCTCGCAGGAATTGCCAGATTCAATCAGGAGCACGGCCATACCATTGATCGCCCGGCTGATATGGGTGGCTGGGGCAAACTCCAATAAGCGGCGCGATTAGATCGGA
>JAJZJL010000018.1 GCA_021810145.1 Planctomycetota bacterium
ACGGATGGCAGAATATCGCCGCCGCACTCCGACACCACTCCGTCAAGGTGCATAAGGCGCTCAAATTGGTCGGAATTCCGGAAAACTAAAAGACCCTGGCCCGCGGCCGGGGATAGGACTCGGCCAACGCCTCCGCCAGCGTGGTGATGCACCCCATGTCTGGGTGTTCAGGGTGACATTTCTCTTTATTTACAACATGCCAAGTACCCAGCCGGGTATCAAAAATGCCTGCGGGGTTTACACGATCCTTGCCGTGCGGGACAATATCAGCCGGTATAGAATGCGAGGAATTCATTATGGCTGATACCCAATCCCAGGACCCGGCATTGAAATTTGCGATTGATCTGGCCCGACTGGCCGATCAGACTCGGTGTCATAACGTCGTACTGCTGGATGTACGGGAAAAATCACCCGTGACCAAATACTTTCTTATTGCCACAGGTACTTCCGATCGGCAGCGGCGCACGGTGAGCGACGAATTGATTGCGCTTGGAAAAAACAGCGGCTTTCCGGCGTGGCGATCCAATGGTTATGAAACCGCCAAATGGATCGTGGTGGATTTTGTTGATGTTGTTGCCCATATATTTGAAGAGGTCAGTCGAAGTTTCTATGACTTGGAAATGCTCTGGGGAGATTGCCCGCGCGTCCATTGGCAACTGCCCGGACAGGAAGTCTCCGCTCCCGCCATTGCACCGCCGGCCGCTTCAGAAGCTCCGTTGGAAATAACGGAGGACCGTGAGGAAACCACACCGTTAGCCGGGGTTCCGGCCAATGCCGTCAGTGAGCCTGAAGTGGAGGAATTTGTCGACGAAGAATTATTTGCCACGCAGGTAACGGATAACATTGATCCCGAGGAAGTAACAACTGTTGAAATAATTTCCGTTGAAGCACCTGAACTCCGTGCGCCAAAACCGAAGAAAAAATCCAGAGCCGCCGGGCGTAAGCCGGCGGCGAAAATTGCCGGCAAAACAAGGGCCGCCAAAGCCAAAGTTAAGACAAAGGCCAAAGCCGAGGCCACGGCCAAAGTCGCGGCCAAAGCCTCTGGCAAAAAAGCGGCCGCCAAGCCCGCCGGACGTACCAAAGCAACCAAAGCCAAAGGTGCCAAAACCAGGCCGACAGCCGGTAAGCCGCCCAAATTGAAAAAGCCGGTCAAGGCCCGGGCCGCCAAGTCCGCCGGTAAAAAGGTCGTGAAAAAAGCTGCGGTCCGCAAACCGGGGGCCAAAAAGACGGCGGCGAAAGCGACGGCCGGAAAAGGTCGCGCGGGGGTAAAAAAAGCACCCAGAAAAGGCGGCGGTAAAAGCTGAAAAAAGGTAATTTCTGATGTCGATTGAAAGTCTTTTACGGGAGAGGTTCTCGCGCGCAATCGGTCTGGCCTTCGGGTCGGAATTTGCCGGTGATCCGATGGTGAAAGCCGGAGATCCGAAGTTTGCGGACTACCAGTGCAACGCGGCGATGGTGCTCTCACGGCAGTTGGGCCGCCCGCCGCGCGAAGTCGCAACTGAAATTCTCCGCCATGTTGAACTGGCCGATGTCTGCGATCCTCCACAGGTCGCGGGTCCGGGATTCATTAATGTCCGGATCAGTGCCGGCTGGCTGGCCCGGCGGCTTGCCGAGTTGCTTGCCGACTCCGCCGCCAAGGCGCGTGGCGGAGTGGCCCGAGTTGCGCAAAGTGCCACGGTGGTGGTGGATTATGCGGGGCCGAATATTGCCAAGGAAATGCACGTCGGGCATTTACGCAGCAGTATTCTCGGAGACGCCATTGCGCGCAGCCTGGCGTTTGTCGGACATCGCGTGGTGCGGCAGAATCATGTTGGAGATTTTGGCACGCAGTTTGGCATGTTGATTCGTCATGCCAGGGATTTAAAACTCGATACCGGCGAAATGCCGCAGATTTCCGATCTGGATTCGTATTACAAGCAGGCCTCCGCTCGCGATAAGTCCGATCCGCAATTCGCCATTGAAGCCCGGCAGGCGGTTGTGGCGCTGCAAAGCGGTGATCCGGAAGCATTGCGGCTCTGGCACTGGATACGCGAAGAAAGTAACCGTCATTGCCGGGAAATTTTCGCGCAACTGGGAATTACGCTTTCCGAAGCCGACCAGCGCGGCGAAAGCTTTTACGCGGGACGCCTGTCCGCGCTGGTGCAGAAATTATCCGAAGCTCTGCCGTTTGGCGGTGATGGTCCATATGAGGGTATATCCGAGGTTTTTGACCCGCAGCGCAAAGCCAGATTGGATACCGGAACGCTTGATTCGTCCTGTGCCGCGGAAGTTCAAGAGGCGATGCTGGAGCCTGAAGCGGTTGAACGGGTGGAGGAAGCCTCTGAGCCGCAGATTGTGACCAAGGCTTTTGTGGCTGAATCGCACGGGGCGGTGTGTGTGTTTCTGCCGGGATTTGTGGATAAAGATAAAAAGCCGTTACCGCTGATCATTCGCAAGAGTGACGGAGCCTATTTATATGCCACCACGGATCTCGCCGCACTGTATTTCCGCATAATAGAGGAAAAGACCACTCCGGAGCAGACCGCTCCGCTGGATCAGAATTGGCATGCCGACCGGATTATCTACACCACCGACGCCCGGCAGGCCCAGCATTTTGCCATGGTCTTTGATACCATCCGGGCCGCCCACTGGGATATTAATCCAGTGACACAATTACCGGTACTTTTGCAACATGCTCCATTCGGGTCCATTCTCGGTGAAGACGGTAAGCCATTTAAAACCCGCTCCGGTGAATCGGTAAAGTTGCGGGATTTACTGCATGAAGCGGTGCAGCGGGCCGAAGCGGTGGTTGAGAAAAAAAATCCTGACCTGCCGGTGGCGGCGCGGCGGCTGGTAGCACGGGCGGTGGGCATTGGTGCCGTAAAATATGCCGATCTCCGGCAGGACCGTATAACCGATTATCAGTTTGTGTGGGATCGGCTCCTGGCTTTGGATGGCAATACCGGGCCGTATCTGCAATATGCTTTTGCCCGTATCTGCAGTATTTTCCGCAAGGCCGGTTCATTGCCCGCGACGAATGCGGCGATCATGCTCGATACCCCGCAGGAACGGGATCTGGCCCGGCGTATCCTGCAGTTCAGCGATGTGGTGCAGGCGGTGCTGCAGGACCTGAAACCCCATTATTTATGTACCTATCTGTACGAATTGTGTGGTTCATTTTCCGCATTTTATGAGCACTGTCCGGTGCTCAGAGCCGCTTCCGCGGAACTGCGGAACAGCCGTCTGGCGTTATGTGATTTAACGGCGGCGGTGCTCAAGGTGGGCCTGCACGAATTGCTGGGCATGGAACTTCTGGAGGAAATGTGAGTCTGCCGCCCCGCATTTTACACGCCATTGTGCAGCACGCCTCCGGTCTCGCAAATGGTCGGGTGGCGTAACATGAAGCACGTTAACCTCGCGCTGGTTGGATGCGGAGATTTCATGGTTCATGCCCATGTGCCGCAGTTGCTGCAGGTGCCGGAAATCCGCGTTGTGGCGCTTTGCGATTCCCGTCCCGGTGTTGCGGAGAAATTACGGATTCACCAGTTTCATGATGATCCGAAAATAAGGATCTATTCGAAGTGGGAGCAGTTGCTGAAAAACCGTCCGCCGGGAATTTGCGGTGTTTTGTTTGCCACGCCCCATCACCAGCATTTTGAGCAGTGCTCGGCCGCGCTTCACCATGGATGGAATGTGCTGGTGGAAAAGCCCATGGTAACGAATTCAGCGCATGCGCGGGCATTGGCTGAACAGGTTCAGAAAAGCGGATTGCAGTTGCAGATTGCCTTTCAGGCGCCTTTCAGTGCCGAATATGCCTGTATTAAGGAATTGCTCAATCGCGGCGCATTGGGGGAATTACAAACCGTTGCCGGCATGTGCCATCAGGGTTGGAAGTCATCCACCTGGGATACCTGGCGGCAGAAGCCGGAATTGTCCGGCGGTGGCTTTGTTTATGATACCGCTTCGCATCTGCTCAATGCCGTTACGTGGCTGGTGGATCGACCGGCGCTGGAAGTATTCGCATGGCTGGATAACAAACTTACCGGCGTGGAGATTAATGGCGTGATTTCCATTCGCTGGGATAAATATCTCATGGGTTCCGTGACGGCATCCGGAAATTCTCCCGGCTGGCAGGAAGGAATCTGGCTGGCCGGAGACAAGGGACGCGTGGTAACGGGAATTCATGGCGGGCGGCTGGAATATTTTGACCGTGACGGCGGCCGGGTTTCGCACGTGCGGCCCAAAGACCATCAACATACACCGGTGCAGAATTTTGCATTAAGTCTGCTGGGCCTTCAGACGCCACGGTGTCCGGTGCGTTTCGGTGTTTTACACAGCCAACTCATGGACGGCATTTACCGCAGCTCGCAAGAAGGCCGTCCCGTAAAGGTGGGGCAGTAAATCGGTGCTCTTTCTTGAGATTGTCCCCACCCGCAGTTGTAAACGAATTTGGGTGCAACGCCGACCTGGTGCAGGCGTCTCAAAAGGATCCCGCTTTTCCGTGAAATACCTTTGGGAATCCTGCAGAAACTCCCCGCTACGGAATTTAAATCGCACGATCGGTCAACATCAGGCCGGGCGTTTATGCCGACGCCGCAGGAGATTTTCAATTAGGGCGCCATTGCAACGTTGTGGCGAACCGTTCCACCCATCAGGACATGGATGACAAACCATTTGCTGTCCGAGTTCGGGCCAATAAGCACCGCTGGCTTTGGGATCCAAGCCCGCGACGCGCCGAGTTTCCGATCCATCCTCGATTTATGCCGGTGGCGGTGCGTATTGCCGGTTTGACCGCAATATGCTCAAATAGCGTATCGACCGCGTGGTGAAAGGGTGATCCGGTATGAATCGGGCGGAAATAGTATCAGGTGTTACAAGCATTGTGGTGAAAATAGGCACCAATGCGCTGACCGGTGAAAATGGGGCGCTGGATCATGCCATCATTACCGCTCTGGCGGATGATCTGGCGCGGCTGCGCAAAGATCGCCGTATTTATATTACCCTGGTATCCAGCGGTGCCATCGGGGCCGGAATGACCGAAATGGGATTGACCGCCCGGCCCAAAGATTTACCGATGCTGCAGGCGGCGGCGGCGGTGGGGCAGAGCTTATTGATGAATCATTTCGCGCAGGCCCTTAAGCCGCACGGCCTGCACGCCGGACAAATTCTTGTTACCCGGCAGGATTTTGAGCACCGTTTGCGCTATTTGAATCTGCGTAACTGCATTCACGCACTGCATCGCAGCGACTCGGTTCCGATTATCAATGAAAACGATGCCGTGGCCGTGGAGGAAATCCGCTTCGGTGATAACGACCTGATCGCGGCGCATGTGACGAATCTGTTGCGGGCAAATGTGCTGATTCTGCTTTCCGTGGTGGACGGACTGCTGGATGATCAGGGGCGGGTGCAATCCACCGTTACCGGGATGGACGAATCCGTTACCGCCATGGTGCGACCGGAAAAATCCGCACGCGGCAGCGGCGGCATGGGCGGCAAACTCGTGGCCGCCGGAACCGTTCGAACCGCCGGAGAACCGGTCATTATCGCCAATGGAAAGACCCCGGGAATTGTATCGCGGCTTCTGGCCGGAGAGCCTTTAGGTACCCTGATTTTGCCCGGTGCGCGGCGCCTGTCCGCCCGCAGCCGTTGGATTGGCCTGACCGCCAGAACGCTCGGTAGCCTGACGGTTGACGATGGGGCGAAAAAGGCGTTGAAAAATAATAAATCACTGTTGGCCCGCGGTATAACGGCCGCCGCGGGAGAATTCGCGCAGGGCGATGCGGTGGTGGTGGTGGACGGCGACGGAGGGATTATCGCCCGGGGGTTAAGCAATTATTCGCGGGAAGAGGTCGAGAAAATAAAAGGGCAGAAAACCAGCAGTTTCAAGGCGCTATTGGCGCGGGATACATGGTATGAGGAAGTTATTCACCGGGATAACCTGGTGCTGGCTCAATGAGTTTTTCACCGCGGGTTTGAACCGCGGTACAAAGGATGATTCGCGTGAATGAACAACGAGTACAACAATTGCTCAAACTCCTGGAAGCGGATGGAAACGATTGTTTCCTGCGTTATGGCCTGGCGCTGGAATATATGAAAGGTGATCAACTCGATGCGGCGATCGAGCAATTTAACACCATTTTTCGCCTTGATCCCAATTACGCCGCCGCCTATTTCGCATGTGGCAGAGCGCTGGTGCAGCAGGGCAAGGTTGCCGAGGCCCGGGAAAAATTCGAGGCGGGCATCCCCGTTGCGGAAAAATCCGGTGATGCGCATCTCGCCGGACAGATGCGTGAAGCACTGGAATTACTGGATCAATAGCGCACGAGCCGTTAATGGCTTATACACTCCATGGAGATACCATGAAACTGGCCTTTTCAACCAATGCGTTCACCCGCATGTCTCTTGCCAGAGCCATCCATGAAATTGCCGCCGCCGGATATTCCGGCGTGGAAATTCTCGCCGACAAACCCCACTGGTATCCCGGCGCGTTTGTCGCATCGGAGGTGCTGGCGATCCGAAGACAATTGGAAAAGCATCGTATCCGCGTAAGTAATATCAATGCCAATTGCACCTTCGGCTTCTGGAAACATGCTCCGCCCGAGCCTTATTTTGAACCGTCGCTGATTTCCCCCCTGCCCGCTTTGCGCGCCGCCAGGAAAAAGATGATTCTCAATACGCTTAAGTTCGCGGATGCGGTGGGGGCGGAGAATATCAGCATTACCAGCGGGAAGGCTCTGCCCACGATGCCTCCGGAAAAAGCGATGGCTCAAATAATCGAGGGCCTCAAGCCCATATTGGATGTGGCGCAGAAGCTCAATATCCGCATCGGAATGGAATGCGAACCCATGCTGTTTATTGAATGGGCGACGGAATTGCGGCAGTTAATTGATCAGATCAAAAGCCCGATGCTTGGAGCCAATCTGGATATTGGTCATTCCGTGGTGCTTGGAGAAAAGATTCCCGCGATATTAAAACTGCTGCGCGGCAGAATCTGGAATTGTCATATTGAGGATATTCCCGGTCGCAAGCATTATCACCTGATTCCCGGCGAGGGCGACATGAATTGGCGGGCTTTGAAAACAGCGCTTTCCAATATTGATTACGACCGATTCCTCACCGTGGAACTCTATACCTATCCGGATCAGCCGGTGCATGCCGCGCAAAAGAGCCTCGTATTTTTAAGAAAGATATTTTAATTCCCGTCGCGCCTGATCCGTGCAATGGTACTGGCACCCAGGCAGACAGACCGGCAGCGCCGGTAAATGCGGCTTCGGATCAGCGGTATGGTTTGGAAATATGGCGATCGGGTTTAAGCCTCTTGGGCGTCCTCATTTGTTTCCGGCTCCACGGGGGTAAATGCGGCGGCTTTGCCGGGGCGGACCTGCAGTTTCTGGGCGTGATCCATGAAAAACTCGACTTTGGGCTTAATGGTCAAACCCGCCATGGCCTTCTCAAGCTGTTTCTGCGCCCAGCGCAAATAGGTGCGGCGGGATAAATGAGAAATCAGCACCAGTTCGTTTTCCAGCCGCGGCAGCACTTCAATAAACTCATTAACGTGCAGATGATGGCCCACCGCCGCCCGCTTGCGATGGTTTGGCTCGAAAAAAGTGCACTCGGTTATCAGGATGCGCGCATCGCGCACGCCATCCTGCAACAATGTTTCACCCATACTCGTGTCGCCGGTATAGGCAATCAGTGGCACGTCCAGGGTGTAGGTGATTTTTTCTCCGCGGGCTTTCATATCGCGTAAGATATGCCCGGGCAGATTTTGTGCGGCCAATTCAGCCTTAAGTTTCTCCCGCCGATCCAGAAGTAAAAAGCCGGCGGATGGCGCGGTGTGCCGCGTGGCAAAGGTTCGGACAATCAGCCCTTTGCGAAGCTCAAATTCCTCGCCGATTTTTAAGCCGATGACCCGATGCGCAATGGCTTTACCTTCCAGGGCGGTCCAGGACTTAATAACGCCGGAGACGGCATCGGCAATGGCGGCGGGGCAGATCACCGTGCCGGGCGTCATGCCTTGAAAGAAACGTTGAGAAAGGTAATAAGCCAATCCCGCACTATGATCCATGTGGCCATGTGTGAGAAGGCAGAAATCACTGGTCAACACGGGACGCGGGCACTTGCCGATGTCGAAGACCACATTAAGTTCCGGTGCCTGAATCACCGATTCTTCACCGGCGACGCTGTACCCGAGCAGATGGCAATAGGGCGTTTTCAGCACGGCCAGTGGCGGCAGCAACGGAACCTCATGCTGCGGGGCGTTGCCGGTTAAGTTACGCGGTGCCGGTTCGCCGGACGCTGCAGGAGTATTTTGATCGGGTGCTTTCATCATCCACCGAATTTAATCGAATATGGCTTCGGCGGCAACGTGCCCATGCAGGCTTGATGAAGTTATTTCCGAAGCGAACCGGCGGCTGGCTGATTTGGATATTTTTTCGCCAACCGGGATCGCTGTGCGGTTTTCCGGAAGTCTATCGGATAGCAGATGGTTCAAGTGAATGGATCATGGTGTCCCGCATTTTTACTGGAAACTCTGAAGAGGGGTTGTAGCGCCGAAGGATGTTGAATTCCGATGGCGCATCTGCGGGGCGTTGGTGCCAGGGTCGAGTTCCTATGCGCCAGCAAATTCAACACGACAAATGTCCAATCTCAAATGCTCATCCGGATTACACTCGGCAATCGCAGACTCAAAGGGTGTCGCCGGCTGAATTGCTGGCCATGAATCGGGATATTTTCCGAAGTGTCGCCATTCCAACTAAGCTCTGGACTGATTCGATATCATGCGTTTTCACCCACTGCAACTTGCAGCTAGATGCCGATAAAATTCGCAAAGCGGTTTATATTTTCCGCGATGGTTCCATAATCTTAATGGGAGCTTTTTCGTGATTACATAAGGGGAACCCGGTCTGTGCGGCGTCTTATGTCTTCGTAATAATAAAAAAACCAGGCTGGCGGCCCGAAGGAACGCCAGCCTGGGGAGGGAGAGAGAGAGCAAGATTGGTATTACATCAGCTTTTCGCTGAGCAGTATTCACTTAACACTCTATATATCGTAGCAACCTAAGATAAAACTTCAACTCTTTTTTTAATTTTTTTGATTTTTCTTAAGATGGGCTTCTCAAAAAGACCTATAAAAAATGACAAACAAACTGAAAATCGCATTTTTCTTTGATTATCCGCCAATTTTGTCCGCCAGAAATTCCTCAACCCGATCCACATGCAAGCGCTCCTGCTGCAGGGTATCGCGGTAGCGGACGGTCACCGTCTGATCCGAAAGGGTTTGGGTATCGACCGTAAAACAATAGGGCGTGCCTGCTTCATCCATCCGGGCGTAGCGCTTGCCAATATTCTGTTTTACGTCAAATTGAATGTTCCACTTTTGGCGCAAATCCATGTACAGCTTCTCGGCGATCTCCGGCATACCTTCTTTATCCACTAATGGGAAAATCGCGGCTTTGATTGGTGCCATTCGCGGGTGAAACTTCATTACCACACCGCTGGGCCGCTCCGGTTCATCATGGTACGCTTCGCACAGCAGGGCCAGGGTGCCACGATCGGCACCCGCGGAGGGTTCAATCACGTGCGGGAAATACCGCTCGTTGCGCTGCTGATCAAAATATTTGAGCTTTTCACCGAGACCGGAAAATTCCGCGTGTTGCCGCAGATCAAAATCGGTGCGGTGGGCCACGCCCTCAAGTTCACCAAAGCCGGGATCGGTAAAGGGGAAGCGATATTCAATATCGCTGGTGCCGGCACCGTCTTTGGCGTAATGCGCCAACTCATCGCGCTGATGCTCACGAAGTTGCAGATTCTCACTGGTCAAGCCGATGCCCTGCCACCATTGAAAGCGCCAATCTCTCCACCAGGTGTACCACTCGCGGGCATTGGATGGATGAACAAAAAATTCGATTTCCATCTGCTCAAATTCACGGGATCGGAAAGTGAAATTCCGCGGTGTAACTTCATTGCGAAACGCCTTGCCGATCTGCGCGATGCCAAATGGAATTTTAACCCGGGATGTATCAATGACATTACGGAAATTGGCAAAAATTCCCTGGGCGGTTTCCGGCCGCAGGTACGTCATGGACGTATCATCATGCACCGCGCCGGTATGTGTCTGGAACATTAAATTGAATTGCCGCGGTTCAGTCAGCGAACCGGCTTTCTGCGAAAACGGCGATACAATGGCCGTGGGAGATTGCCGCAGCAATGCGGGGTTCAACGGCGCAATGATACCCATGACCTTCTGCCCATGCTGTTCCAATGTAATCACATCGGTTCCGCTGGCGCTGATGCGCAGACCGGAGCCTGCGTCTTTGAGCATCTTCTTCCCCTGCTTATCAAATATCTCCGCCGCTTCGCCCGCGCTGGCCGCAACCATCGTGACTACAGGTAGTTGCCCGGCGGCAATGGCGGCCAGCAACTGCTGGCCGGAAATTTCCGGATTATCGGTAACCGGCCCCACAAACAATCCGCACAGATGATCCGCCCGGAACCGCTGCTTGGTTTCTTTATCATCCACCATGGGGTCATTGAACCCGGTGGCATGGCCGGACGCCTCCCATACGCGGCGATTCATGATAATTGAACAATCCAGACCGACCATTTCAATCAGGCTGCCATCAGGACCCTTGGGGGCGCACCGCACCACATCCCGCCACCAGGCTTCCTTCAAGTTCCGCTTGAGTTCCACACCCAGCGGGCCGTAATCCCAGAAGCCGTTAATGCCGCCGTACAATTCAGAGGACTGAAAAATAAACCCGCGCCGGCGGCAGAGGGCCACAATTTTTTCCATTTTGCTGTTGGATGTTTCAGCCATGATGATTCCTTCGTTCTTGTGCGATTCTGTTGCGCTGCCGATGTCCGCGGGCGGTTGGCCGGCGGATTTGCCGTTAAGCACGATCTCCCTGATTTTTTCAGCGGTGGCGTTAAGTAAGCTTATGATTCAACGGCCATATCAGGTGCTGGCGATTTGGCCGGATTATAGCGGCTGTTGGGCACCGGCACGCGCCGATTGGTCGGCTCGCCGGGAATGATCTGACTTAAAAAGGCCACGGCAACCAGCAGGAATATATTCCCCAGCAGCAGCCACCAGCGGTTTTCCAGAATGCCCGCCCGCCGCAGATATACAAACGCCGCGGATTCAAGAAACGTTCCCAATGATAATGGTATCATCCCGCGCCACGCCAGGTTCATGAGCTGATCAAAGCGGAAGCGCGGCAAGGTCCAGCGCACCCACATGTAGAAGAACAGAAACGCGACAACCTTGCCCCAGAATACAACAAACTTCAGCAGGGCACCCAGCCAGCCGGCCGCCACCGGTTGCGCACCATGGTACAAAATCAGGTCGATGTAGGGCAGGTGCCAGCCGCCGAGGAACAGGGCCACCGCCACCGCTGAACCGGTAATCATGGCACTGTATTCGGCCAGAAAAAACAACGCGAATTTCATCGACGAGTATTCGGTATGGTAACCGCCTACCAGCTCCTGCTCGCATTCGGCTAAATCAAACGGGGTGCGGTTGGATTCCGCGAAAATGCACGCCACAAACATGAGAAACGCCGCCGGCTGGACAAAAATATTCCATGCGGGCAGAAATTTGAAAACCGAAAAATAAGCGGCCTGATCATTGACAATCGGGTCAAGGCGCAAGGTGCCCGCCACGACCGCAACGGAAATCAGGGATAAAAACAGGGGAATTTCATAACTGACCATCTGCGCTGTGGCCCGCAGCCCGCCCAGAAAACTCCATTTGCTGCCCGAAGCCCAGCCGGCCAGAACCACGCCGTAAACGGAAAGCGATGCCATGGCAATAACAAACAAAACGCCAATTTGCGGATTGGCCACCATCACATGGAAATTGGCGGGAAACGCCCATCCGCCGATAAATGGAATCCATGCCGGCAACGCCGTGCCTTTGGCTATTACGCCACCCCATGGAATAACCGCGAAGCCGCACAGCGCGGGAGCGATAATGATAATCGGGGCCAGGATGAACAGAAACCGATCCGCATTGGCGGGCATGAATTCTTCCTTGAGGATGAACTTCACGCCATCCGCCAGCGGCTGCATAAGCCCCTGCGGCCCAACGCGATTGGGACCGATGCGGTCCTGAATCCAGGAAGCGGTCTTACGCTCCAGAAGAATCAAATACGCAATCAGACCGGTGCTGATACCGACCATGGCCAGTGTGAAAACCAGATGTGCAATAAATACGCCCAGCATGTTGGCTCCAAGGCAACCCGTCAAAACATGTATCATAGCCCAAAAGCCGGAGTTCTCAAGTTCATGCGGCCAGGCAAGCCGAAATCGGGCGCATGACAGATTTGCCGAAGTGCCGCATACTCATACGCCGGATGGCAACCCGCGGCCGTTTCCGCGAACGGGGGCTTGGACAACATTCACATCACATCCGTGGTCTACAACCATGCGCGGCCGGAATATGCGCGCCGGTGCGTACTTCAGCCTGGCACTGCTTCTGATTTCCGGCGGGTCATCAATCAAACTTACTGCAGCGTTCGGCGGGGCAGAAAATCCTGTTTTAATGCGATTTTCGCCAGCCGAAGTGTTTCCTCGGCAACCGCGTTGGCGCGGGCGGTTCCGTCCCGCAGGATTTCCAGCAGTTCGGCGGGATCTTTTTCAAAAGTCATCCGCCGCTGACGCATGGGTTCAATCAGCGCCACCAGCACGTCCACCAGCTTTTTTTTGCAATCCACATCACCGATGCCGCCGGTGCGGTATTTTTCCTCCGCTTCTTTAACCCAGTTCGTGTCCGGATTAAATGTTTCATGGAATATCCATAGCGGATTGTTTTCCACGCGGCCCGGATCGGTGGCTTTTTTCCGGTTCGGATCGGTATACATGGACCTGACTTTTTTGCGGATGGTATCCGGATCGTCGCTGAGATAAATGGCGTTGTTGAGAGATTTGCTCATTTTGAGCAATTGTCCGTGCTCACCGGGACCGCCAATGCCGACCAGCCTTCGCACCCGGCCCAGGCGCGGTTCAATAACTGGAAACAATCCGCCGGCCTGAACATACTGTTCGTCCGGCGTCTGCGGATCAACGCCGCAGTACATTTGATCAAACCGCCGGGCCACTTCGCGTGTCAATTCCAGGTGTGCCAACTGGTCTTCACCCACCGGCACCAGCGCCGGGCGAAACGCCAGAATGTCGGCAATCTGCCCGATGGGATACAGCAGAAAGCCGAAGCTGTAGCTGTCCCCGAGATTTTTATCGCGAATTTCGTCCTTGATTGTGGGGTTGCGCATAAGCCGGGAAAATGGAACCAGCATGCTGAAGAAAAAGGTCAGCTCGGCGATGGCGGGAATTTCCGATTGCACAAAAATGGTGCTTTTTTTTGGATCAATTCCCGCCGCGAGATAATCCGCCGCAATATCCAGAACACTCTGCCGGATGTCCGCCGGCTGTTCGGCGCGCGTGGTGAAGGCGTGCGCATTGGCAATAATGAAATAGCAATCAAATTGATCCTGCAGTTGCACCCGGTTTTCCAGTGATCCGACAAAATGGCCAAGGTGCAGGCGTCCGGTGGGAGTATCACCGGTAAGAATACGGGTTTTGGCGGCATGGGTTGACGGCACTGGCTTTTCCATGAATGCTCCAAATTATTACGCGGAAGCATTATGCGCTCCGCCACCTGATTGTAAACCCCTGGCTCCGCCAGCCTGCCGTTAATCATCTGTGCCATTCACGTTGACATGATGCGTGTACCATCACCAAATTCTGATTTCCGGCGGTACCACCGGAGCGCCGGCTGATGAAAAGCGGATCAAGGGCGGATTAAAAATTTCATTGAATCCTTGCATTTCACGGCATGTTGAGGATAATAACCCATTCGTCAATGGAGCCGGAAAGCACATTGACATGCGCTCGTAGCTCAATTGGATAGAGCGTCGGTCTACGGAACCGAAGGTTGCAGGTTCGACTCCTGCCGGGCGCATTTGATTTTCATGCAGATCACTGCATGTATCCGCAAATGCCCGCAAATCAGGCACTTTCCCACTTTGACCAGTTGGCATTTGCGGATTGCTGCGGGCCATTTCCGCCGGTTGCTGTGCCGCATTCTGTGCCGCGCCCCCGTCCTCCACTTGTCCCCCGTTGCAGGGTTTATCAAGCGCCCGCTGTATGTCCGCGTCCGTCACCTGAAGGTAATGCTCCCTCGCCACCGAACGGCTGTTGCCCATCCAATCGCACACAACATGCTCCGGATGGCGCCGGCATAATTCGGTCTGTCTGCTGGCACGCAGATTGTGCCATAATTTCGGCCATGGCTTCACGCCCGCCCGTCGAATAATTTTCTCAAATGTTGTCCTGAGATTGGCGTTCTTCTGCCGGTATGTGGTTATCACAAACTCCGCCCCCGGCTCGGCAAGCTTATAAGCATCCTCCAGATAGGGCCGCAATTCCAGAAATATCGGTATGATCCGGCTTCCGTGCCCATCGATATGCTCCGTTTTGGGGCTTCGCACCCGCATCGTGCCCGTAACCCAGTCTATTTCACTCCACCGCAATTCCGGAGGCTCGGTGTTGACGCGAAGCCCACCATAGCGGGCCAGGGCGACCATAAGCCGCCACTCGGCGTTCGGGCAGGCATCAATGACCTTCTCGATGGTCTCCCGCTCAATAAACGCCTGACGCGATTTATCCGCCCGTACGTTGCACGGAAGGCCTTCAAACGGATTACTGCCCCGGTAGACGCCCTCCCGGATGGCGGCCTTGAAGAACTGTTTGGCCAACCCGGTTTTCCGCCGGGCGCTGCTGCGGGCGGCTAAGCCGTTACCCACCATGAATTGCACAAATTCACCCGCATCGGCTGCGGTAATCTGGTTGATCGGCCGATGCTCACCAAAACACCTCACCAGCCATCGCCGGGCTTGCTCGTAACTGTTCCTGGTGTTGGGCTTCCGATCGGCCTGGTTGGCGATGTACCTTTGCAGAAAGCTGTTCAAGCTTTCGCTGCGGTGCTGCCGTGGCGATAGCAGCCCCGTTTTGGCGATGCGGGTATGTATATGATCTGGCAGGCCGGCCACCCACCGGCTTACTTCATCATCCTGTTGCCCGGTAATGCGTGCGGCAATCAAGGCTTCAATCCTGATCTTGAACGCTTCAGCCTGTTTCTCCGTGCACTTGCCCAGGCGGATCGTATTCCGCCTTCCATTCTCTCCGACAAACAGTATCCGCCGGTGTCCGTTCTTATCACGTCCAATGCTCGCCATCGTCAATGAACCTCCTGAACTGGAATGGTATTGGTCTCAAGGTAATTATCCAACTGCGTACGCCGATACTTTACCCGATGGCCGTCCTGAATGTACGCTATCTTCCCCTGTTTCCGCAGGGAGTAAAGCCGCCGCTGCGACATGTGCAGAATTTTCGCCGCCTGCTGCTCCGTGAACAGTTCCCCGGCGTTCTGGTCAATCATTTGGTCCTCCTTGAATCCCTGACGCTTTTGGGCTTGGGTAACCCAAATTCCTTAAACCAGTCGTAACGGCATTTTGCGTGCAATTCCGCATCCGCCCACAGCTGCTTAACATCCCTGAACGACACAAACGAGGCTTCCGGCCAGATAATCGGCTTTTCTGAACCGGGACTCAGGTACTTGTCCACCACCGCCATGAGTTTCAGCCAGAATGGATCATCATTGCCAACCGGTATGCCCTCCACTTCCGGAGGTTTCGGGAAATACACCGCGTGGAGGTGCCCGCGCGACACCAACCGCGATATGGCCATACGGCTGATATTCAGTATCCGCGCCGCCTGGGCCTGTGTAACCAACCCATCCGGATATTGTCTGATCGCCGTCTCGTACCAGACCATCAGGGCGGTACCCTTGTCCTCTTCAGTTGGCATGGCGATATCTTTCACAAGTGTTTCTCCTAACGAACCAACATCAAGCATATAATAAACGCCACTCCATCATAAGTCAAACGTAAATGTTACATATGTAACAACCCCACGATAGATTCTAACGGTGCCAATGGGAATCCCTGCCATTGCGGGTAGGCTCTTGGCCGATGTGCCCTCGCCCACCCCAATCCTCGGTCGCTTCCTGCGTCACGCCGATATCTTGCCCATCACCGGGCGGAGCCTATCGCCTCAAGGAGCGGGCCGCCAAAGACGCCCAACCAGGGAGCGCCCCGACAAAACAGACAAAAGGGGGGGAAAAAAGTCTTGTCGACCGCCCCAAATTCGAGGTATGCAGGAGCCAGCTTTGCTGGCTGGTTTTGAGCGCCCGTTGACACCGTTTCTACAGACCTACCGGGCTAAATACCCCACCGGCACAAATACCGCCGGTTCCGCCGTACGCTCAGGTGGCAAAGACAGTCTGCGCTTCCAACGCGAGAAGGCTTTGTCACTGAGGCCCTCCCGCCTACAGAAAGCCGCCATGGTCAGTCCACTTTCACGCTGCAACGCCAACGCCAGAGACCAAAACTCCCGCCCTTCGCGCAGGGGATCCGATGAATGACCGCTACGTTTTATCGCCATCGCTTTTCTCCTTTTGCTTGCGACGGCAACAGACTCCCATATCCCTTTACCTAATTGAAGGCGTGGTTTAAAAGACAGACACATTATCGCCGCGTGATGCGGCATCGCTTCGCGCACTCTCGACATCGAAAACCATACGGTCAACGCTGGCAGGTTGAAACGGTCAACAGCATGGCCAAACGCAATTTGGGAGCCGCCTGCCGAGCCAAGGCTGCGCGTGGACGAAAAAAAGACCTGCTGTTGCGTGTGCTTACCCACGATCTTATGATCGTGGCCATGTTTTGAGGGTTGAGACAGAGCAGTTCCGACCCCGTTTCGCTCCTCCGGTCGGGCCACTTCAACGGCCACTAATTATCCATTTTCGTTTCCAATTGGCCCACTTTTTCCACAATTCTGTCGGCAAAAACCTCAATCGGTGGCATGATCCAAAGGGCGGCCCAACCCATCCAGAGCACGGCGACTGATGCAAAGGTCAGGGCGGCGAAAGCGTCGCCCTTGAGGCCGATGGTGACTGCCACTACGCCCGGCATCAGGTGCCAATTCCAGCATCGAAGGGCGTGCAGGCGGACGCACGCCGGAGTGGTGGAAGCGTCGAGCTTCCCGTCGGTGCCCACTGGTGGCCACAGGCGAGCTTGCCCTCCCGATACCGTGCCGGCAATGACACACTGGTCACCGCTCAAAATATAGACTGCGAGCACCGGCCGGATCTTGGGAAATTCCGCCGCACAGGATCGAACGATCTCAATGGCGTTCGCAACAGTGCAGTTCAGCTCGATTTGCCGCCAGCGCCGCCTCCATGAAATGGTTGGTGCGCACAAGTAAGAGGGAAGAGCGGGGTTATCCTCGTCTATGCCTTCTCGCCCAAATTCCGCAGCATTTCGTGCGTGCTGGCGGATCGTAATTCGATCAAGCCGTTTCGCATTGTAATTTTGGGCTGCCCTAATAACTATTCCGGTTAGAAGGAAGGCTAGGAAAGTCACCATACCCGCGATGTATGCCGACGAAATAAACACTAAAAGGAATATCCAAACGGCAAATGCGATGCCGCCAAGGCCAAAGGCCACCCTATCGGCTCTTGGATCCGACATGATCTTAAATAACAAGTAAAATGTCCTGCGCATAGATAACCTTACCGTCATTGGCAGCCGCACGAAGGTGCCCCCAGGGGGGCCAAGCCAATACCAATGCCTACAAGGCTGATGATAATCCCTGCTGGCGGAATAACGATCCCGACGCCGACCCCAATAACGCCGATAACACCGCCAGCAATGGTCAGGTCATTCCCAAGACATGTATGCCACGGCGGCACCGGATGGATTTTCTGCCACTGCGAATAGGGTATTCCACCGTACGGGGTCCCTGTCCCCCACGGATCCACATTCCCCACCGGATTGCTCATCACAAATTGATACGTGTTGGCCCCGTTGATGTAACCTGCCGGGTCCTGACTGATCCACCGGCCAAGGGATGGCGAATAGTTTCTGTTGCGGGCGTAATATAATCCTGTCACCGGGTCGAGCGCCATGCCTTGATAGAGATTATCTACGGCGGGTTGCGTGCCTGCTGGTGGCGTGGACCAATCGGCATTTAATACGGTGATGGTGCCGTACGGGCTATATACATATCTTTGCGTGACGTCCCATGTGCCGGTGGTGCTGTTGTAGCCCACAGTGGCCGTGGTATTCCAATTGGCGTCCTGCAGGAAATACAGCCGCGAGTTCGGCTGAATCACCCCTGCGGAATATGTATCCTGCAGCACAACGGCGTTGATATACGCCGCAGACCGGACTGTTTGCGATGTCACGTTGCTGCTGGCTGTGCCATCGGTGCGAGTCTCAATAGCCTGCCACGACGAATCGTAATAAATATAGTTGACGGTCCCGGCGGCGATGGTGTTGCCGCCTTGCGGATAGGTTTCCGTGATACGGTACCCCATCGCATTATACGTGTATTGAGCGATCACCTGCCCGGCGGAATCCTTCACGGCGACGAGTTGATTCCACGCATTGTATGTATACGTGTTGCCGACCTGATCCGTGGTCATATTTCCATTGGCGTCGTACGTCGGTGTGGTTTGGCCACTGATGCTGGTAATCTGATTTTGCGCATTGGCGGTCTCGGTTTGGGTTGAACCCTGATTCGTGAACGACGACCAATTGCCCTGGCTGTCGAGGTTCCACGATTGGTAGGCCGACCCGCCCTGTGTGCTGCTTGCCAGGCGGTTAAGCTGGTCATAGGTGAACGTTTGCGAATAGGCCGAGTCAAGCGTGTTATTCTTAGCCGTCACGTTTCCATTTGCATCATAGCTGTAGGTGTAACCGTCCACCGTTACGCCGCTGGAATTCACCCAGTTCTGATTAACGACGCGGCCGAACTGGTCGAGGCCCACGTATTGGTCCCCACCGGCACCAATGCTGCCGCTGGAACCGAGGTAGGTTAAGTTGATGCCCGTCTGCGGATGATTGCGCTGCACGATGGTGCTTAAGCCCAGATAACTGTATTGTTCCAGCACCTGCCCGACACCACCGGAGTTGGCACCGTCGCTGATGGAATCCAACCGGCCGATGGCATTATCCAGCGCGCTGTTCAGGTTGGTGCCTGAATAGTTATAGTCGATCGTGCGTCCATTGGGGTAAACCATGCTGGTAATCCTTGAACCGTTGGCTGGACTGGAATAAGTATACTCCACCACCGGCGTGGTGGAAATATCCACCGCCCCGGTGACAGCCTGATACTGGAATGCCAACTGGCCCAGACCGTTATAGATGTTTTCCACCTGATTGACGATCTGCGTGCCCGCAGTGTCGGCGTAACTGGTGTAAAGATACGCCAAGCCCTGAGCATTGTAAGCGGTATCAATTCTTCTCACGCCGCCATCCACGCCCGCACCGAGCGTGGTAACGGTGTCGCTGATTTTGCGCCCAGCGGTGTCGTAGGTGTATTGATGAACGTTGCCATTGCGGTCGGTGCTCTGGATCACCTGACCCAAAGCAGAATAGGCAGTGGAAACAGTATCCGCAGTACCGGCAACAGCGGGATAGACGGTCTGGTAGAGCAGGTCGTTGCTGGTGATATTGCTGCCGGTGGCGGCGCTTACGCCGTAGATGTAGGTTGTGGTCTGGTTGCCGGTGGATGGGTCTTCGGCGGTCATACTGGTCTGGTCGCCGAGGCCGTCATATGTGTACAGTGTGGTCTGGTTCTGGTCGTTGGTGGGGTTACCACTGTTGACGGAGGGATCATACGCGGCGATGGTTTGTGTGGTTTCACCAAGGTTATTGTAATAACTGGCTGATACAATGCCGTTGGGATCGGTGGTTTCATACACTTCCCCGGCCGAATTGTAACTTGTAAGCGTAATCAGATCGCCCGCGAAGTTGGAATCAGTCACCGAAGTCGGCGCATCAGCCGGCCTGGCCCAGGGCGTGGCCGCTCCACCGGCTCCGGTTGGATTGGTCCCCGCATTGACTGTGGCAATCTGCCGGTCGGCAGCGTCATAATAAGTGGCGGAATAATAGATTCTGGCACCGAGGCTGCTGTCGGTATTGCTTGCGGGCGTGACCGTCAGGCTGCCGTCGCTGTTAACCGTATCGGTAAACAATGCACCTTCGGCGGCACTGCCGAGAATTGGATCGGTGTTGAAGCGTTGAGCATGAACAGTTTCGATAAGATTGCCGTCGCCGTCATAACCGTAGGCGGTTTGATTGATGACCACATCGTTGGATACCGAGCCGGCGGCGGCATAGGTCAGTACCACCGACCCGCCGTTGTTGACCGCACCACCGTCGGTGGTGAAGGTATCGACGAGTTCATTGACGCCATTGTATACGTTCTTTGTGACCAGCCCGGTTGGGGCTACAGTCTCGATGACGTTCCCTCTTGGGCCGTAGAAGGTGTACGAGGTTAAGGCGGTTGCCGAAATGGTTCCGGTGGTGGGATCAACGCTGTAGGTCTGGTCTTCGTAATCGCGATTTTGGGAATCGTATTGACTGGTGGTGTAACCGACGAGTCCCGCAAGCACCGCACCGGGCGCGGCACTGGCCGCGGCGGCAATGGCGTTGGCGATGGTGGTGGCGGCACCGTTGAAGTTAAGTGTCGCCAGCGTATTGCCGAGGTTATCCAGTGAGTAGACGGTAATGCCGGGGTAGGCGTCATTGGCACTGGTAACAACCGCCCCGGAACCGTTCAGAGTCAGGCCCGTTTCTGTGGCGACCAGGCGATCCTCAAAATCGTAGCTCAGCAGACTGACCTGCTGAGTGCTGGCGGTGTTGCCATCGGGATACTCGATTACTTCAGTGACATTGGAATCACCAACGGAGCCATTGTCATAGATATAGGATTGAACCTCCGTCATATTGTTGCCGGTGCCGGCATTGGAGCCGGTGAAGGGTTGGCCATTGTTGGTTGTATCGTTTGTGCCCACCCAATTGGAGACCACCCGGCCCAGGGAATCGTAGACCGTATCGTGGACGGTGCCGTTGGCGTCGATGATCTGATATTGGCGGCCATCGGCATCGTACCCGTAATAGGTGGCATAATAGTTGCCGTTGGGGGCCTGGCCTGACAATTCATTGGTGATTTTAGTACCGCTATACGGGCTGTCCTGATTTGTGGCCAGATAGGTGGCGTTGGTAATATTGGCATAGGCGTCGGACTCCACATGTTGTCCACCGGCGTTGTACAACGCGCGGGACAGGCTCTGAATGGTGAATTGGGGCGCTGTACTGGTGCCGTCGCCAGTTAAATTCAGCACATTGTCCAGACCGCTGCCAGTGCCATTTCCCGGTATAAAGCCGGGCAATACGGGGATCACCGTTTCGCCGTTGCTTCCACCAAGGCTGTAGCTGATCGGCGTATTGACGCTGAAGGTTATGGTTTCATCATAAGTTGCGCCATATGTAACACCACCAGTTGTATAAGTGTACGGCACCTCCACGCGCGTCATGACAATTGGACCCGTGGTCGTCAGGGTATTGTTGGAGGTGTCCAGTGCCACACCGGTCAGCGTGAAGATGGCACGGTCGGCGTCATCATAGACATAAAGCGTGATGCTGCCACCGGGTGAAATTGATTCAAGGGCGCGGCCAAGGTTATCGACATAATTGGTGGTAACTAAATTTAGCCCGCCGCCGGTTGGTGTGGCCCAGCCCGAGGGCAGTTGCGGCACACCGTACTGGTTGTAGCCGTTGGAGCCGAAGGCCAGCGTTCCGCCCGGATAGGTTCCGGAATAGTTTTCCAGATTGGAAAGATTGGCGGTGTTGACATCCTGCACGCTTTGGATGGCTGCGCCGGTGGCATTGTCATAAGCGGTATACGTAATAAATCCCTTGGCATCCATGGTCCATACGGGCTGGCCGAATTGGTTGTAAACGGTCTGGGTGGTCGTGGCGGTGCCGGAACCGTTCTGGCTGGTGGAGACCACGGGATTGGTCGTCGTCAAATCGGCGATCTGGTTGGTGACATAGCCGGACGCATTATTCTGCCAGGAATAGCCGTAGGTTGTGGTTTCGGGTACCGAGCCGTTACCGGCGGAACTTTGATATTGGGTAAAGGCGGCTTCGGGGAAAATCGTGTTGCCGTTGGAATCCAGATGTTGGATGTAAGTATAGGAATCCTGTTCAATGGGCGTGCCGCCGCTTCCCTGCTCGACATAATCCGCCTCGACATACCCGGCTGCGCCACCGGGTGCGGTGGTTGTGGCAGTGGTACTACCGTAATAAGTGGTACTGTTGATCAGGCCGGTATTGCTGTAAACCAACCCCTCGGATATTCCCAGATCGGCGTACGGTTCGATGGCTGCTTCAATGGCCGAAGCCGTGGTTGCGCCATTGAGTATCGGGGAATTGAGGTTAATGGCCGAGGGCGAAATGGTTTCAATCATTCGGCCCTGGCTGTCATAGGTGGTCGCGGTTATCCAAACCTTCCCCTGATTGGTGGAATTTCCGGAATCGGTGTTGTCAACAAATATCTTCAGGAGTTCGTCGCCGTTGACGTTGGTGTACACGATGTTCTGGTTGCCGTCCTGCAGCGTCTGCGTGGTGCGGACCATCCAGGTATTGTAACTGTCGCCCACGGCAAAACTGGGGTTTTGGTAATAGGCGTAGGTTTGTGTGCCCAAACCGTTGGTGGCGGCGGACCCGCCCTGAGAGAAGCTTTCCAGCGTGACCTGATGATTGGAATTGTATTGGAAGTAATGGTCCGCGTAAGGGGCGACAACCGATGCCGGGGCATCAAACGCGTCGTAGCTGGTGCCGTTGGCGGTGTTGTATGCGGCCAGCGCCCCCTGGAGCCGGACGAACGCGTTGGGGCCAAAGTCATATTGCAGGCCACCAACGAAGCCAACCGTGATGCCGGATTGCGTCCGGTCAGCGGGAGTGTAATAACGGTAACAGGATTGGCCGATGACGTTGCCGCCGCCATCCTCAATGGTGACGGTTTGCAAATCCCCGGCGTTGCCGTATTGCATGTCGCCACTGTAGCTGCCGTCATAATAGGTCAGGGCCATCTGACGGTAGAGTGTGGCCGAGCTTTGCCCGGCCCGCTGGATGGATTGCTGAATCAGAGAAACCCGCCCGGCGTTGACGCCGGTGGAGATATAGCTGTAGATGAACCTCTCCGTGTCACCGACGGCGTCGGTCTCGGTGACGCTGGTAAGCTGGCCCGAACTATTGTATGCATAAGTAATCACGTTGCCTTGCGCGTCCACCTGCTGCTTGATCAAGCCCTGCACATTTGCGGCGTTCCCGCCGGAAAAATCATAAAAAACATATTGATTGCCGCTCGTATCCGTCATGGTATACGTGCCGCCGGTGGAGTTGTGGGTCAGCACATTATTCTCGCCGCTGTCACCGGGTGTGGCGAGCCGGTATTGGCCCGTCCCGGTGTCGTAGTTGAACTGAAGTTGGCTGTAGGCGCTGCCGACGACAACGATGTCGGGATTGGCCCCGTTGTCCCCTCCACCGACGTTTTCAATGAAAGCCCCGCTGCCACTGGACCAGCCGTTGCCCGACATGCTGCTGGGCGTAAACACTGTCGTGGTGGTCCAATTCAGACTGGTATCCCAGGCGCTTCCGAAGCCGGTGGATAAAAGACCCGGGCTGGTAATTTCCGGCGAACCGCTGGAATAAGCCACAGGCGAACCGGAACTTCCGGGGCACGGGTTTGGATTTGGGGCGGGACCATTTCCCGGCGGGGTATCCTTCTGGTTCGGATTGGAGCCTAAATCTCCGTAGTTGTTGTTGACGCCGGAGGTATTATTCTGGCTGGTGTTGGTGTTCTGGATGATTGCACCGGGGTCTGCTGGCATCACCAGCACCCCCGATGAACCGAAACTGCCGCCGCCCGAAGACGCCGGGGTAAAGCTCCCCACCGTGTATTGCGCACCGAGTTGTGGTACCGTCACACTGCCGGATAGGCTCAAGATTTGTGCGCTCTCCCACGACGCGGCATATACCGGATGGCTTGCCGAACTCAGCGCCACATTGGTGTCCAGGCCGCTGCTCACCGGCCCCGTCACCGGCGGCTGCGGCAGATACATTCCCCAACGCGTAGACGCCCCCGTGGTCATGGACACCGCCGAACTGTACGGCGAGCCGCCGTTGGCGTTGACCGCCTGCACGCGGAATAGATACGTTGTGTTCGCCGAGAGATTCCCCGGCAAATAGGTGTCTTCCGATCCTGTGCCACCGCTGGCCACCAGACTCCATGTCTGGCCATTGTCCGTCGATTGCTGCACGTTAAATGAGGTGGCACCCTGCAGCGCCGCCCAAGTTACCCGCCCGTCACTGGCGGAGAACGCCTCGGCCTGCATGTAATACGGCATCTCCGGAACCAGTGTCTGGCTGGTGGCCGCCCCCACGGAAACATTGGTGAACGCGGCGGTGGAACTGGAACTTGATCCGCCGCTGTCGGCGGCCAGGCCGATCACCGGAGCCGCGCCCAAGGCTACGGCCGAGGTCTGGCCGACCAGCGACCAGTCTACATCGTTGGTCGAAACGTATCCGGAGATCACACCGTTCTGGAGCGTCAGTTTGAGCCAGATGGCTCCTCTCGCCAGCGTGTAACCACCATCGTAGCCGGGGTCGGTGGCCTGATCGCCTGCGGCGTTGCGGGCCAGCATCACCACCCCTTCACTGGGGCTGAGAAAAATGCCAACAAAAGCCGCGTTGGCATCACCGCTGGCGCGGATCATCAGCCCCGCCTTGGTCTGAGAGCCAGTGTTGGTCTGGCTGCTTACCTGGGCGATAATCTGCTGATTGCTTCCCAGCGACTGGTAAACGTAATTGAAACTGTCGGATGGCGCGCCGATGTAATACGCCGCATGGGTGTCGCCAGCGATGTTCCCCGTACTGGTGATACTGAAGGTTCCGCCCGTGGCGTAGGAGCCCGAACCGCCGGTGGCTCCGATGGCGGTGGTGCTCCATGGGGCCGGAAGAGAGGAAGCGGCGGTGGTTGCCGAGGCGGTGTTGCTTGCGGCGGCCAAGTTACCGGCGTTCTCAGCCAGAACGCGGTAATAATATGTGGTGGATCCCGCCAGGGCGTTGTCGGTGTAGCTTGTGGTACCTTGGGCCACCATCGAAACAGTGACGAAATTCACATCATCGGTGCTGCGTTGGATCAGCAAATCGGTTTCATTGGCGGCGGTATTGGGATCGGTCCAGGAAACATTGATCTGGGCCGCATTAACGGCTATCGCGGCCAAATTCGTGACCGCACTTGGCGCGGCCGAGGCTGGAGCTACCGATACGTTGGCGAATGTGGCGGTGGAAAGTGCACTGTTGTTATGCGCCGTTACGGCCAGCCCCGCCAAGGCGCTGGTGTTCATGGCGATGTACTGTGTTTGGCCGATCTGCGTCCAAGTGGTTCCATCAGTGCTGTAAAACGCGCTGAAGTTATTGCCCACGCGCATGAGCTTCACCCAAACCGGCGCGGTGACGCCTGCAACGTTGGCCGAGAAGCATTTGGAGTATGCCAGCGGACGCCACTGGAACTCCACGCCCGCACCGGGTGTAACAATCACATCGGCAAAAGCGGAGGCGGGATCGCTGGTGTTGCGGAACATCACCCCCGCTTTCGCCGAGACATTGGTATCCGTCTGGCTATTGACCTGGGCGACGATCTCCCCATCGCCGGTGAAGCTTTCACTGGCGAAGTTGAACTGATCGTCGTAGCCCCAAATATCGGCTCCGCCGCCGTTGACCGTCCACACCCCCGTTGAGGAATCATAGCTGGCCCCGCCGAGCAGTCCCGGAGAACCTATATCGCCATCGCTCCAGCCGGTTGGCAGTGATGGATCTGTGACGGACACATGGCTGAACGTAGCGGTGCTTACAGCGCTGTTGTCGTGCGCTGTCACCGCCAGGCCCGCCAAGGCCGTGGGGGCGATATCCACGGTTTGCGAACGGCCGATCTGCGTCCAGACGGTGCCATCCGTGCTGTAATAGCCCGTGAATTTATCCCCTAACCGTGTAAGCTTGACCCACACCGGCGCGCCGATGCCGGTGTGGGCGACGGAGGCACTCTCTCCGCCCATGGCGGAACGCCACTGGAATGCCACGCCATGGCCGGGTGTGGCCACCACATCAGCAAAAGCGGAACCGGCAGCGCTGGTCTTGCGGAACATCACGCCCGCCTTGGCCCATGGGTTGGTGTCGCTCTGCTGGTTGACCTGGGCGACAATGGAGCCGTTGCCCGTAAAGCTCTGACTGGTGAAATTGAATTGATCGCCGGAGCCGTAGATGTCGGCTCCGGCACCGTTGACCGTCCAGTTGCCGGTGGATGGATCGAAGGTGGAACTCCCGGCGATGCCGGGTGCCCCGATGTCCTGATTGGTGAAGATCCCGGGTGTGGCCGAGAAACTGTTGAAGTTGACGCCTTGGCTTTGCGAGGGATTGCCGGAGGCCACCGCCAGTCCGGCCAGGTTGGTGCTCTGCGTAAAGTTTATGTTGATCGGCGTGGCGTTGATCGTCGTCCAATTCACACCGTCGGTGCTGTACAGCCCGGTGAAGGAATCGGTATTGCCGCTTCGCGTTTCGGAAAGCCGGACCCATGCCGGGTTAATCGCCGTTGATGTGGTACTGAGGACCACGCTGCTTCCGTAACTGTCGCGGTATTCAAGACTGATCGTACCGTTGGAATTCTCCATCACGGCCGCGAAGTCGCTGCTGGCGGCGCTGGTATCCCGGATCATCACCCCGGCCTGTGCGTTGGTACCCGTATCGGCCACAGTGCCGACATCCGCAGTCAGAGCGCCGGAGCCGCTCCAATTCTCCGCGGTGTAGCTGAAGTGATCCGCATGTCCACTGACTCCGGCACCCGCGCCGGTGACCTGCCATTGATTCGTGGCCGAGACATAAATCGCCGAGTCCGCCACCGCGGAGGAACCGATATTAATGGTGGCAAACGGGGTCGGCAATGAACTCATGTAGATGCGCTGTTCTAAAACCTCAAGCATCGGCCCCCGCCGATCCTGCCGGCGCATGCGATGCCGGCTGATGCGAACTTCACGCATCGCCGAAAGGGCGGAGAACACGGCGTCGGGGTGCAGGTTGCGGACCCCCTGTGCCAGCCACGGAAAATAGCCGCGGCGGAGGCTGGCGAGAAATTTACGGGCCGTTCTACCACGTTTTTTGCATTTGGCCTGAACCATGACGCACGCACCTTTCCAGTCTTGAAACCAAGCTGAAATTCGAATGAAAATCAGCAAACGGCGTAGCAATCACATAACGTCAGTCTTCGGCTCTGCCCCTCCGGAACCGGCTCCCAAGAGCCCGGAAATGTGTTATTAAGCGGGACCAATTTCCCGCTCAACGGAAAAAACCATTATCCTTATACCATTACGGGGAAGCCGATGTCAAGAAAATTGGAGCTTCGGCATTTTTTTTCGAGAACATCCTGGCAGTGGGCGCACAAGTAAGTACAGTGCACCCCGGCCTCCTCACGCAGGTGCCACACGCCAGAACCCATGAACACCACGGTTTTATTGGCTTGAGACAATTAGAGATAAGTAGCCAAGGGCTTCGCCGCCCGCCGGAACGCGCGGCCCCTCCGGGGCCCACGCGTCCCCGGCGGGGCGATCAAAATCGAAGAATCAATCGTGAAAGGAAATGCGCAAAAACGACCGGCCGCGGCATGAGACGCCAATGCCTGCCGGAAACACAATAACATGGACAAGCAAGTGCTCCGCTCTATCGCCGCGGGGGCGACTTGCCCTGCTCTCCCCCTGTTAATCCAACTCGGTCGGGTCCGAAACGGCCAATATCCAATAATCGTCCACACTGATTCCGGTGTAAATCGCGATTCCGGCCTTCACGAATCATCTGGATCATCGGGGTTCACATCAGCCCACTCGTAATTGTGTTTGTCCCAGTCAAACTCCCACGCTTCGGGCAGTTCCTGAAATATCTTGTCCGGTGGAACCACCAGCTTGCCGTCAACGAGATGATCTTCCAGCAGGGTGTTGCATTGCTGCCGATAAGTTTTACCGTTGATTTGCAATACCACGTCCTTGAACACTGGCTCAACGTTCCACTTCGGTTTCAACCACGTTTCGCCTGAATCCACCATCATCATTCCCACCACCGCTTTGTACGCTTCACCCCGGAAGCTGATGCGATCCTCATAAACCAGTTTCATGTGCTGTTCATCTGCCCAGCGGCTGGCCTGGCACATCTGGTTGGCCCGGGCAAATATCACGCCGGCTTCCAGAACGCCAGGACAATCACTGTCGGCACCAGGCGGCAAAAACCGCCGAAGCAGGTTGTAAATTCCCGCACGCAGACCCAGTGAGGTGCCGAATGCACGAATACCCCAGATCGAACGCCAAACCCGCTGATTCTTGAATCCCGGTGAAATACCCTTGGTGTTTTTGGTAACGTACTTGCGTATGTAAGACTGTGCGCCCTGGAAGTGCCGGCAAGGCTCAAATTTAATCCGCCGCCGGGCATGGTCCCGATCCTCGGCCTTGTACGCCGCATTAATAGCCTCGCATATCACCAGATCATCACCGGGCCGAAAGAATATCACCCAGTGCTGATGCGGTGTGCCATCCTTGTGGGCTTCCGTGGCCCGGTAGAACCGCGGTACATAGGCGATTACGCTGGCCTTATGTAATCGCTTGAATCGCTGCCGAATATTCTTGGCCACATTGGCCAAATACAATCTTCCATCTTCCGGCGTGCTGCCATCCCACAATGGATTGGCATGGCCCATACAACCACTGTGCATACGGCCTGGTAATGTCAGAGTCAGCAAGGCCGCGGCGGTACAACCGGCAGCCTCGGCCATATCGGCAATACCATGGATGCGGGCAATGTTGTAACCGTTGGAACGGTTGGCCACTTTCTCGGGATCGACCAATGGCAGCAAATGACGGCTCGGCTTGCCAGGACAAACAATCTTGGACCTGTAGCCCCAGAGGACCAAGCTTTCCTGCCGGCGATACCAATCGGCGGCTGCATGATCGCTGACAATCCCGCACCGCGGCTTATTCACGCACTCTTCCGCCCGGCGACGGGCCTTTTTCTCCGCTGGTGTCTGTGGCCGTGTACCGCGCTTCCTGTCAGGGCACAAATAGCCTGGCAGGCTGATGGCTGTCTTTTTCTTCGCAGGAACTTCCGCCTGACTCATGGCACACCCCCGGTGCCAACAGAAACCCCACAGAGCATCAGGATCGCGCTCTGGATATGTTCGGGAAGATCAGGCCAGGCCGCAATAACGCGGGCAAGGCCTGGAGAAACTGTGCCGGAATTCGTGCCGCGCGAGTTTGAAACATGCTTTTTTCCGCGGCTTTTTGGGTGTGGTTCGACTCCTGCCGGGCGCATTTTTGCCACAGGCAACAATAGAGTCCCGATCCATCGGGACGGTCTGCTTTCTATTTACTACTCTCCCCCGATCCCGGCCCAATCACCGTCAGCGTTTTGGACGCCAACGGCAACCTGCTTAACGTCATCGGCCCGAGCTTACGAAAACCAGCGAAATGCGTTCCTCAATGCCGGTCTTCCCGATAGCGTGCCGATCAACGCTATTGCGCCGGCTAGCACCGCCACCCATACCAGCGGCCTGGCCATCCACACTGCCGAATTCATCCGCGCCTGCCAATACTAAATGCGTCCCTGTTTCGGTCCCCCGAAACACCAGACAGGCGAAAAGCTGCGACTGGGTAAAATTCATGCGGCTGAACTTTGACGGATGCTTCTTCAGGCATGCCGCGGCCAGCACGTACGCGGCATTAAGCATCTTCCGTGGTGATTTGCAACTCTCCATGGCATAGTATGTAGTACATACGAATCATTTCATAGGGTTGAGACAGAGCAAATGCGTCCCCGTTTCGGTCGCCGTTAACCTTCATTTTCCATAAAGTCCCATGCTTGTTGGGGTAGCCATCCATTTCGGTCCGTACTGCAATTTAATATGATAAAACGACCTTTTTCATTAGTATATTTGCTAAACAAATCTGTTAGTTGTTTAGCGGTCAAGCCCGAGCGTATAAAAAAGGCATTAGACATACAGGTGTACCATGTGGTGATTTCGGGGCGAGAGTCTACGAATTGTTTCACTTCATCACGTGTTCCAACAGAGTCAGAGAAAATTAATATATAATTCCAAGTAGGTGTCTCAGACATTTGTGGAATCTCCCTTTCCGATGTCATCTGTTAACGGCAATGTTTTCTTTACGGTGGGGGGGGCTACGAGATTTTGACTATCTTCTGTCAAAATTTCGGGGCCCTTACCTTTGCTTTCGGCAATATCTAATGCACGTCTGCGTTCCAAATATTCTTCTGTATGTAAACGGTTGGGATCTTTAAATAAAAATTTTTGGCTTGCCACAATAAAGTTGAGAATCACAATAGCCCCGATTGCTATCAGCGCATTTTTACACCAGCCATGAAGAAAAATTGAGATTATGAAACATGGAACCGCGACCCATATCGATGTTTGTATAAATGGTGCTAAAGCTGAGCGCCGAATCCTGATGGATGAAAAAGAGTGGGATATTCCTCGAATGGCTTGCCAAGCTGACCCCGGAGGAATGTTCACAATGTATTACCTCTTAAATTTCATCTTATCTGTAAATTGAATATCTTATCCCCTTTGGACCATTTTGCTGGCGAATTTCGAATAAATAGCGACAGGTCCTATGTGGCAATCGTTTTTCACCGCGTCGGGTCGATTTCGCCCGGTTGAACACCCAATGCGGCAGCCAATTTTTCCACCGTGTGATGCGATGGACTGAGTTCGGCGTTTTCAATGCGGCTGATGTGGCTCTGGGTTAATCCGGCATCCCGTGCCAGTTCGGTCTGGGTTTTGTTTGCGGCTTCGCGCAGCGCACGAACCTTATCTGCAACAAATTGATTCCATTTGACCATGCCCGGAGGGATTTCATCGGATGGAGGTTCGAACTGACGGATCTCATATTGATCCTGATCCAGTATTTCCAGCATGCCGCTACGGATGGCCTCGATATCCTCGTCACATTCAGCTGATTCCAGCCCTTTTACCAATTCAAAAAGATCCTGCTTATCCTCGGCTGACAATTGGCTGATGCGCTCAATTACGATGCCGATTGCCATGGTAATGGCTGCTTCGCCAACATCCCCGTTGCGTATTGTTCTTAATCCATCTGCAGTCATCACGACCTACTACTCCTATTTCCTATTTAATAACTATTCTAAATTCTAAGCCTGTAACGCTATTTATCGCCTGGCCCTCCTTTACCAACAGCGGCCAATGTCGGAATATTGATTTCCCCTTTACAGAACAATCGTTTTCGTCGTCGAATCGTAATACGAGTCCCCGAAGGCGTGGGACCGTTGTTTTCTTTTTTGATGGTGCCAAGTATCACAATTGCATGCCTTTCATGATCAAGAAAAAAGAATACTCGCAAATTTATTTTGCCCAGCATTCCGTGCTTTTCACGTAATTCATGAAAATCTTCAATGGCATCCACAGAACACAAATTGCTGCGCGTGGGGTCAATTTCAGTAGCAAGACTTTTAATCTGGTCGGCCACATATGCATATTGTTCGGAATTTAATATTTTTTTTGCTTCGTCATAAGCCCGATCAAAGATCAACACATTCCACTGATACTTTCCTAATGGCCCCCTATGGCCGGCAATCACGCCCACCTTAACATCCCTATTCATCAAGTCCTCCTTGAAAGAAATATGCCCTGCGCTTGTATAATATACATTATAGATCGGCAAAAGCAAGCATAATGTTGCATATTTCATTATATATTCTTTTTATTGAAATTATAGTTCGTAAATAAACAATATATGGAAATCCAACCATTCCCGGCCTAGCCCAAGCTTCGCACTTTGGCACAAAAAGGGGCCTTGGCGTTCAACCAGGGGAAAGGGTCTGTACCATAAACCCGTGCGGCACTCAGCGGGGGGCTGGTCCCGAATGCGGTCCCAACGCTGCCAATGTCATGGAATATTACGGCATGCCGAAAGCGATGTTTTCACGTCAGCGAGCTGCTGCGGTCCGTATTTGGTAATACCAGTGGCGCAGCGCCGGCGGTGGGTTGGGGGCCTGCCAGTACTTTGACGGATGAAAATTCATCCAGGTTCAGCACTACTTTTTCGCCATCATCTTTTTGGATAATCAGCCGATCCAGCCACAGCCGGTCGGCTTTATTGCGGGCAAACCAACTGCCGCTCTCCTGCCGCTCCTGCCGCAGCACCGTTCCGACAACGCTGATGGGATAAACATGCGAGCGGTGGGCGATCTGCTGGGTGACTTCAACCCGCGTGCCGGGGCTGTACAGCAGGGTTTTTTGTGATTCATTTAATGCGGCCGATGTTTGCGATTCGTTCAAGGGATATTCTCCTGCTCTATCGAGCTGTGCTGCACCGCACCGGCCGACAGATAAATTCCAACCATGCAACATACCCTCTGCCCGCCCGGCAGGCAAGTATGGTTACCGTGCCGGGGCGGTTGTTCGCGGACGTGATGTGAATGTTATCTGTGGCCCCGCTCGCGGAAACGGCCGCGGGTTGCCACCCGCAGCTGCGTGCGGGGGTGGCGAGGCCCCGTCGTCCGGCAGTTCTCGCAGCTATGGGAGGAATCCCATGGCCGTTGTTCGCGGATGTGATTTGAATGTTGTTCACGGCTTGGCTCGCGGAAACGGCCGCGGGTTTTCCCCGCAACTGCGGGCGCTGTGCATCGCAGCGGGATGGCGGTGTCTCTGCAATCCCGAGATTCCCTATCCCCGCATTTCCGCATTTCCACAATGCCGATGGCCATCGGCACTGATATACGGGCATTGGTTGGCAATATCGTGTAAACTGATTGGGAGAGAATTGGGAAACGAGGACGGCCGGCAGAAAAAGCCGGCTTGGCGCTGGTTATGACTGAATTACAACATCCGCCGCTGCCGCAGGTGCATATTCTTAAAAAAGCGATTGATATTTATCTGCCGTTGGCTTACCCGACGGGCAACATTCCCGAAGTGGTGCAGGCCCGAATTGCGCCGGTGAGAGCATCGGCCGATTCTGATGTGATCAAACCCGAATGGTTTGAACCCGCGGATAAAGATGGGCGTGCGGTGTACCGTCTGCGGCTGGGGCAGGCGGCGTATCCGCACATGAAGTTAAACGTGGAAGAATCGCCGGATGCCAGCGGGTATCTGCTGTTAGCCGATGCCCATGACAATCACTTGATGGCGCCCGAAACCTCTCCGGATGCAAAATTCTTAAGTGAACTGCGGAAAAACAACGCGGAACTGGTGGAAAAGATACAATCCGCCTGGACGCAGGCGGGGCTTCCGACCTTCCGGAATTATTTCCGCGCGATGATGGAACGGCGGGTTCGCGCAAAATAAATTCCCGCGCTTTCGCGATGGCGCGATTTCTGATACAAACTTACAAGTTTTTTCCTTGACGCTGGTGTAAAAGGTTGTTGACTCATGCCCAAAAGAACGGACATTAAAAGTATTCTCATCATTGGTTCGGGCCCGATTGTCATCGGACAGGGCTGCGAATTTGATTATTCCGGTACGCAGGCGTGCAAAGCGCTGAAGGAAGAAGGCTACCGCGTGGTACTGGTGAATTCCAATCCGGCCACCATCATGACCGATCCGGATATGGCCGACCGCACCTATATTGAACCGCTGACCGTGGAATCGGTGACGAAGATAATTGAAAAAGAACGGCCCGATGCGCTGCTGCCGACGCTGGGCGGGCAGACGGGGTTGAATTTGTCCGTGGCCCTGGAAGAAGCGGGCATCCTGAAAAAATTCGGCGTACAGATGATCGGCGCCACGCGCGAGGCCATTCACCGCGGGGAAGACCGCCGCAAATTCAAAGCCATTATGGAATCAATCGGGCTTAAGTGCCCGCGCAGCGGTCTGGCGTACAACATGCAGCAGGCCCGGCAGGTGGCGGATGAAGTGGGCCTGCCGTGCATTATCCGGGCCTCGTTTACGCTTGGCGGCACGGGTTCCGGCGTGGCTTGGAACATGGAAGAATTTGAAAATATCGCCCAGCGCGGAATCGACGCCTCCATGATCAATGAAATTCAGATCGACCAGTCATTGATCGGCTGGAAGGAATATGAACTGGAAGTCATGCGCGACAAAGCCGACAATGTTGTGATTGTCTGCAGTATTGAAAATTTTGATCCCATGGGCGTGCACACCGGGGATTCAATTACCGTAGCGCCGGCCCAGACACTTACGGACAAAGAATATCAGCGCATGCGCGATGCCTCCATCGCGATTATCCGGGCCATCGGTGTGGAAACCGGCGGATCGAATATTCAATTTGCCATCAATCCCGCCAACGGCGATATGGTGGTTGTGGAAATGAATCCGCGGGTCTCGCGATCCAGCGCCCTGGCAAGCAAAGCCACAGGATTTCCAATTGCGCGTATCGCCGCGAAGCTCGCGGTGGGCTATACGCTTGATGAACTGCCCAACGACATTACCCGCCGCACCGTGGCCTGCTTTGAGCCATCAATCGATTATGTGGTGGTCAAAATTCCCCGCTGGACATTTGAAAAATTCCCGGATGCGGATGAAACGCTCACCACGCAGATGAAGAGCGTGGGCGAAGCCATGAGCATCGGCCGGACATTTAAAGAAGCGCTGCAGAAGGGCATTCGC
Organism: Planctomycetota bacterium; assembly: GCA_021810145.1. GTDB lineage: Bacteria > Planctomycetota > Phycisphaerae > WQYP01 > WQYP01 > JAMDCX01. The sequence continues at coordinate 34,587 of JAJZJL010000018.1, forward strand.
TCGATGGAAGTCAAACGCTTTGGCCTGGGGCTGGACCGTATCGATAAATGGTGGCGCCGGCAGATGGCGGAACTTGATGCGCCGCCCGCAGCCGCGCCATCAAGCCTGGGCGACCGGGGAGCCTTTGTTACCCGCACCGCGGCCATGGAGCAGGCGGCGCAGGTCTGGCCGATTCCGGAAGACCGGCTGATCCGTAAATTGTCCATTCCGTCGCAGGGGCGGCCCTACTATATCCGGTATGCCTTTAAAATGGGTTATAGCCTTGAGCGCGTGCACGAATTAACGCATATTGATCCGTGGTTTCTTTCGCAAATGAAGGAACTCGTGGATTTTGAAGACAATTTGTTTCAAGCTCGCCCCCAGGCCGCGGCCTTCATGGCCGGGAAAATTTCCGCGGAAGACCGGCTCCGTTTTGCCGGGCTTTTGCGCCGGGCCAAGGAAATGGGGTATTCCGATGTTCAACTCGGTACGATCTGGTCGCTGCAGCCCGCGGAAGTGCGCGGCATCCGCAAGCGCCTGCTGATTGAACCGGTGTATAAACTCGTGGATACCTGCGCGGCAGAATTTGAGGCGGCCACTCCGTATTATTACTCGACCTATGAAAATCCCGTTACCCGGCTGGAAAATGGCCGGTCCATGCAGCAGGTGGATGATGAAGTGCGCGTAACGGACCGGAAAAAAATTATTATTCTGGGGGGCGGTCCCAACCGCATCGGACAAGGCATTGAATTTGATTACTGCTGCGTGCAGGCGGCGTTTGCCTGTCGGGATCTGGACCTTGAAAGCGTCATGATCAATTCCAATCCGGAAACGGTCAGTACCGATTACGACACGTCGAATCTGCTGTTTTTCGAGCCATTGAGCCATGAAGATGTCTTGAATATTGTTGAACGTCTCAATGGCCGGCCGCTGAGTCAGCCCGGCGGGCTGGTGCAGGGCGTGATTGTGCAGTTCGGCGGGCAAACGCCGCTGAATCTGGCCCGCGGCCTGAAAGATGCGGGCGTGCCGATTATCGGTACCGCGGTGGAGTCCATTGAAGCCGCGGAAGATCGGGATAAATTTAACCGCCTGATCAAATCTCTGGGCCTCAAGCAGCCCGAGGGCGGCATCGCCCGCAGTGCCGAGCAGGCTCGCAAAGTGGCTGCGGAAATCGGTTATCCGGTGCTGGTGCGGCCATCGTTTGTGCTGGGCGGCCGGGCAATGGAAATTGTTTCCAATGAAACCCAGTTGGATTATTACATCCGTCATGCGGTGGAAGTGGCGGAAGATCATCCGGTGCTTATTGACCGCTTCCTGGGTGATGCCACGGAAGTGGATGTTGACGCACTGGGTGACGGGGCGAATTATCTGGTTATCGGCGTGATGGAACACATTGAAGAAGCGGGCATTCACTCCGGAGATTCCGCGTGTTCTCTGCCGCCATTCAGCCTGCCGCCGAAAATTGTTGCCCGGATTCGTGAAAACACCCTGGCCTTGGCCAGGGCGCTGAGCGTGCGCGGGTTAATGAATGTGCAGTTTGCCATTAAAGATGATGAAGTTTATGTGCTGGAGGTCAATCCGCGGGCCAGCCGGACGGTGCCGTTTGTCAGCAAAGCTACGGGTGTGGCGTGGGCCAGAATCGCGGCGAAAGTCATGTGCGGGAAAACCCTGGCGGAATTGGGTGTCGGAGTCGAAATTGTGCCGCAAAAACATGTTGCGGTGAAGGAAAGCGTATTTCCATTCGGCAAGTTCCCCGGTGTGGACGTTATTTTAGGCCCGGAAATGCGATCCACCGGTGAAGTAATGGGAATCGATTCCAGTTTCCCTGTGGCGTATGCCAAATCGCAGATGGCCGCGGGCGGAAGCCTGCCGACGACCGGAACGGTTTATATTTCCGTGCGCGACGGGGATAAAAAAGCGATTATTGAACCGGCCCGGAAAATCGCCCAGGCGGGTTTTGAGCTGATTTCCACCAGCGGCACGTGTGCGGCGTTGAATGAAGCGGGTGTTCCGTGCCGGAAAATAAATAAAATTCAGGAAGGCCGGCCCAATATTATTGATGCGATCAAAAACCATCAGGTGCAGTTGCTGATTAATACCCCCACGCACAAAGGCCCGACCACGGATGAAGGCCGCATTCGGGCCGCCGGGGTGTTGCACCGCATTCCCATTATCACAACGATAACCGGTGCGGAAGCGGCTGCCGATGCCATTGTCAGCCTGAAACAGGGTGATTGGACAGTCAAACCCATTCAGGATTATTACGCCGAGATGAAGCAGCCTTAAATGTCGGATCCTGGTCCGAGGTTAAGCCCGAAGTGATGGCCGGCGGGCGCAATTCAGCCGGCCGCAGATTCACTGGCCGGGCAGGAACAGGTCGTTGGCAGCCTGCGATATCCGGTTTTGTCAAAAAAGACGATTGCCGCGGATGCAGTTCGCTTGAAAGCCTTGGGCTTGGCGGGTAATATCTTGGGTTTACCGATGGTTCGGGAACTGCAGGTTCCCACCATCGGGCTGATGTGGAAAATCCGGTTTTGATCTCCGGTGCGTGGTGCATGGAGCGGATCGGGTGGATTCATCAGGCAGGCAAACGAGGTATCGCGTGGCAGTTAAGATTCGTTTAAAGCGCTTTGGTCGTAAAAACCGTGCATTCTGGCGTATTAATGCGGTGGATCACCGTTCTCCGCGGGATGGCAAGGTTATTGAGGAATTGGGCTATTATGATCCCATTGCCAAGGACCCGGCGCGTCGGGTGGTGGTCAACAAAGCGCGGGTGGAGCACTGGATTAAAGTTGGTGCAACGCCCAGCGGTACGGTGGCCGGGCTGCTGAAAACAGCCACGGATTCCGGCGCTGCCGCGGTGGTTCCCGCCGGTGTTTCGGCCTGATTTTGAAATCAGGAGCGTTTGTGGCCTTGGGCCGCAGGGTGGATTGAAACGATGATGCGCGTCGATATCCTGACGCTATTCCCGGAAATGTTTCCCGGTGTTCTGGGAAGCAGCATTCTAAAAAGGGCCGCCGAAAAAACGCTGGCCTGTTATCATCTGCATCAGTTGCGGGATTACACCACGGATCCGCACCGAAAAGTGGATGATCGCCCCTTTGGCGGCGGGCCGGGCATGGTGCTGATGTGCCAGCCTGTTTTGGATGCGATAACCGCCATTGAAGCCATGGATACGGCTGTGGCCACGCGAATACTGCTGTGTCCGCAGGGGCGGAAGCTGGATCAGGCGTTGGCGCATGAATTGGCCTGCAAGCCGCGGCTGCTGATGGTATCGGGACATTATGAAGGATTTGACGAGCGGATTCGGCAGGTACTGCAACCGCTTGAAATAAGCATTGGCGACTATGTGCTTTCCGGCGGAGAATTGCCGGCCATGGTGGTGCTTGATGCGGTGATTCGACTGATTCCCGGCGTTTTGGGCGACCATGCCAGTGCCGGAGCGGAATCGTTTGCGATTGCGGATGCGGAAATCAGCGGCGGTCTGGAATATCCGCACTATACCCGCCCGCGAAATTATCAGGGCCTTGAGGTGCCGGAAGTGTTGACATCCGGCGATCACGCGGCCATAGCCCGGTGGCGGGCAGAACAGTCCAGACAGCGAACCGGTCAGCGTAGGCCGGACCTGCTGGCACCCCGGTAAGGGGCGGAAATGTTGGCCATACGGCAGATCAATGCCGCCGGCGTAACGGAGCCGGGAATAAATATCCGAATTGGAGTTATCCATGCGTAATGCACTACTGAGTCATGTTGAATCCAAACACCTCCTGGCCAAGCCGCCGCAATTCGCCATCGGCGATCTTGTGGATGTGCATTGCCGCATTGTGGAAGGTGATAAAGAGCGAATCCAGGTCTTCTCCGGAACGGTGATTTCGCGCAAAGGCGCGGGCATCAGCGGCACATTTACGGTGCGCCGGATTGTCAACAATGAAGGCGTTGAGCGTATTTTCCCGGTACATTCTCCGAAAATTGAAAAACTTGAGGTGCGGCGCAAGAGCAAGATTCGCCGCGCCAAGCTTTATTACCTTCGCGATTTAACCGGCAAAGCCACACGCTTGAAAGAAGGCGCTCCGGTGGTTCCGTCGGACAAACCGGCTGAAGTCGCGCCGGACGCTCCGGCCGCTGCCGCTCCGCAGGCCTGATGCGCAATAGCAATGAATTGCGGTTCATGGAGAACCACTTATGCGAAAATGGATGTTCGGATTGGGTGTTTTTGCCGCAACGCTGATATCCGGGTGCGCAGCGCCTCCGCCGGCGACCTCGAGTTTGGCGAGTGGTTATCAGGCTTATCAGCAGGGGCAATTCATGACGGCGGAGAATACCGCCCGCGCTTTTATTGCCAGCGATACCTCCGGTCAAAACCTGGCGGAAGGTTATTATCTTGCCGCCATTTCCGAAGAACATCAGGATGAACTGGCTCTGGCGGCACGCGATTATCTCTCTGCCATCGACCATTCCCAACGTGCGGACCTGCAAGGGAAAAGTTACAAGGCTTTAGGCGATATTGATTTCATCCAGGCCCGGTATAATCGGGCTGCCACGGATTATAAAAATTCTCTTTCCATCGATCCATCCGCCAGACCCGATAAGCGCATGCTCTACCGCCTCGGTGTGGCTTTGGAAAACAGCGGGCACTGGAATGCCGCACGGCAGTATCTGGATCAATTAATTGCATCTTTTCCTAATTCCCAATTCTCCAAAAATGCTCTGCAGCGTTTGTCGATGAACCATTTTTCCCTGCAGTTTGGCGCATGGAATAATGCGCCGGCCGCATGGAAACAAGTTGCCGTACTGAAATCTCAGGGCGTGGGCGCATTTGTTCTGCCGCACACCATCGCAGGCCACACCTTGTTTCTGGTGCAGGGCGGCGTATACATGACCTACTCCGCCGCCATGGCGGCGCGCAGCGCCGCCGCCGGCAAGGCCCCACAGGTTATCGTGGTACCGTGAAGGGCTATTGGTTCATCAGGCTTTTAATGGCTGCCGCTTCAGGAATTGACTCGGTACGGGTCAGGGCATCATGGATAATGGCCACGGCGTCCACGGCGTCCACACGGGCGTCAAAATGGGTGATAATTCGATGGCGCAGGCATGGCAGGGCCATAGATTGAATATCCTGTGGCGCTACATACGCCCGGCCGTTTATTAATGCCTGCACCCGGGCGGCCAGCATAAGCGTCTGGGCGGCGCGGGGGCTGGCACCATAACGGACATATTTTTTAACCAGGGCGGTGGCGTGGCTATCTTCGGGGTGTGTGCAGAGAATCAATCTCGCGATATAGCGTTTTAAAACATCCGCTACGCTTACCGAGCGAACCATCGCTTTCATTTCCGCCAGACGGTTGGCATTCATGATCGTCAGCAGCGCGGGTTTGCCGCGGCCGGTGGTACGATCCATAATCTCAACAAGTTCATCCACGGGCGGTGTATTGATAATGATATTCATGGCAAAGCGGTCCAATTGCGCTTCGGGCAATGGATAGGTGCCTTCCATTTCCAGCGGGTTTTGCGTGGCGATGACGAAAAATGGATCGGCCAGATGATGGGTGGTGCGTCCGATGCTGATGGACTGTTCGGCCATGGCTTCGAGCAGGGCGGATTGGGTTTTCGGTGAGGCGCGGTTGATTTCATCGGCCAGGATCAGATTGCCGAATAAGGGGCCGGGCTGAAACTGCATGCTTCGCGCGCCAAAGGCATCGGTAACCAGAATGGAAGTTCCGAGAATATCGGCGGGCATGAGATCGGGCGTGAACTGTATGCGGGAAAACTTCAGGTCCAGCACCTGCCCCAGAGCGCGAGCCAGCACGGTTTTGCCGAGGCCCGGTACGCCCTCAACCAGGGCATGACCGCCGATCAGCAGGCAGCAGAGCGTTTGCCGGATGACATCGGTTTGTCCCACCATTACCTTGCCTAATTCATGTTCCAGCGACGTGTAGTACCGCTGAAAGTCGGTTACACCGGGTGGGGGAGTTGCCGGAATATCATCCTGAACCATGCCTGCTCCTTGGGCTTCATTCGCACAATATCATACGGCAAATTGGCATAATTGTTGATCCCGCTTAGCGCTTGCGTTTATGGCAGGGGCTTGTCATTGGGTGGATAGCAGATCAGTTCCAGGGTATTCCCCGCGGGATCCTTGATATATATTCCGCGCGTGCCGTCCCGGTGGGATGTGATTTCCCGGCCATGTTTTGCCGCGGCGCGCTGCAGATCTTCATCGGAAACGCGCAGGGCAATGTGCGGCGGATGCTGCTGGGGATTGACCAGGGCAATTTTTCCCTGCCCCAGTCGCAGGAAAGCCCAGGACGCATCCTGATATATGATTTCGGCACCGAATTGGCTGACATAAAACGCGGCGGTGCCGCCAATATCAGTCGTTTGAATCGCCACATGATCAAGTGAAAACATCGGACACACTCCTTTTCATCATTGTACGCCGTTGATCATGATAAGGCATTGGCAGGGTCATATTTGACCTTTTGCCGGACAGTGCTAGGATATTGCCGGTTTAATTGAGGTGTACCGTGCGGACAGATTGTGCAGTTAGAATCCCGAGAACCTGCGGGGTCCTGCTCTTACAGCGGGGGGTAAATTCCCTTGCTGCTGTCCGCGCTGTTATTGGCCGGCCCGCTGATTTGTAATGCCCGGCAGGCAAGTGTGTGGTCTCAAAAATTCAGAAACATTCAACACCCTGCATCGGGGAGTCTTCCGGGCGCAGGGTGTTTTATTTGATAAGCTTAATCGTGCGTTGCCGGTGGTAAATCCATATAATGCCATCGGCTACCAATGAGGAATGTGTATGAAAAGAATAGAAATATATGACACAACACTGCGGGATGGCAGTCAGGGGGAGGGAGTCAGTTTTTCACTGCAGGACAAATTGCTGATTTGTCATCGTCTGGATGAACTTGGAATTGATTTTATCGAGGGCGGCTATCCGCTGTCGAACCCGAAAGATGCGGCGTTTTTCAATGAAGCCCGGGAATTAAAGCTTCATACCGCCAAGCTCCTGGCCTTCGGGATGACCCGGCGGAAAGGTGTAGCACCGGCGGATGATGTGGGCTTAAATGCCCTGCGCGATGCGCACACGCAGTATGTTACGGTGGTGGGAAAAACCTGGGATATCCACGCCACGGAAGTCCTGGGTGTATCGCTGCAGGAAAATCTGGACATGATCGCCGATTCGGTGGCGTATCTGACCGGTCTGGGCCGGAAAGTGATTTACGATGCCGAGCATTTTTTTGACGGTTTCAAGGCCAATCCGGATTATGCGCTGAAAACCATCACGGCGGCGGCGCAGGCGGGTGCGATACTCGTGTGCCTGTGCGATACCAATGGCGGCACGCTGCCGCCGCAGGTGCAACAGTGTGTGCGGCAGGCGCTGGAAACGGTAAAAATTCCCGTCGGCATTCATCCGCATAATGACAGCGGCGTGGCGGTGGCCAATGCGCTGGCCGCGGTAACCGCCGGTGCCACGCAGGTGCAGGGAACCATCAACGGCATCGGCGAACGGTGCGGCAATGTGGACATCACCACGGTAATAGCGAACCTGCGCTTGAAACTGGGTTATAACTGCCTGAAGAAAGATTCGCTGGTTCACCTCACTGAGACATCAAGATATGTCTATGAAATTGCCAATTTGAATCTGGTCAATAATCAGCCTTACACCGGTGCCAGCGCCTTTGCGCATAAGGGCGGCATGCATGTTCATGCGGTGAATAAAATGGCCAGCAGTTATGAGCATGTTGAACCTGAACTCGTGGGAAATTCGCGGCGGATACTGGTATCCGAGCTTTCCGGCATTTCCAATATCGCCGCCAAGGCCGGCAAGAAATTCAATATTGAAAAAGATCGTACCGCCCTGAAAAACGTGCTGGATCAGGTAACGGAACTCGAGTCGCAGGGGTATCAGTTTGAGGCGGCGGAAGCGTCGTTTGAATTAATCCTGCGGCGGCAGATCGGGCGGATGCGCAAATTCTTTGAATTGAAGAATTACCGTTGTGCTGTTTCCCGGCAGGGCCATGGGCAACCGGTTACCAAGGCTACGATTTCCGTAGCGGCCAATGGACGGGATATCAACGCATCAGCCGAGGGTGATGGCCCGATAAACGCGCTGGATGCGGCATTGCGCCATGCCCTGGAACCGGAATTTCCGGCCATTGCCGATCTGCATCTGGTGGATTACAAGGTGCGGGTGGTAAATGGCCGGGCGGAATCGGCGGCAAAGGTGCGCGTGGTCATTGAGTTCCGCTCGCCGGAAGGGGTATTTGGCACCATCGGCGTGTCGGAAAATATCATCGAAGCAAGTTGGCAGGCCATCGCCGATGCGGTGGACTATCGGCTGGTTCACGCCGAGGAAGCCGCCGCGGTTATGCCGGCGGGCCATCCGGCGATGTGATGCGAACCCCGCAGTCCCGCAGTCCCGCAGTCCCGATCTCAATCGGGAAGGTATCCCATCGCCGTTGGTTGCGGATATGGTGGGCCGAACCGTGCCGTGGGTATTTTTGGTGATTTGTAATATGAACTGAAGGATTCCTGTGACTGAAGAATTTTCAAGCCAATATCAGCCGGTGGAAGTTGAAGGCCGGATTTATAAAAAATGGCAGGATCAAACCGGCGGTTTTCACGCCGTCGCGGCAAGCCGGGATAAGCCGGTGGATCAGCGATTCAGCATGGTCATTCCACCGCCGAATGTTACCGGGGCTTTGCATCTTGGCCATGCCATTAACGCCACGATTCAGGATATTCTGGCTCGCTATCATCGCATGTCGGGCCACGATACGCTGTGGATGCCCGGCATTGACCATGCCGGGATTGCCACACAGGCGGTGGTGGAAAAAACGATTTTTGAGAAGGAAAAGCGCAATCGCCATGATCTGGGCCGCGATGAACTCGTCAAACGGATCTGGGAATGGAAGGAAAAATTCGGCAATCGCATTCTGGATCAGCTCAAAGCCGTGGGGGCCTCCTGTGATTGGCCGCGCACGCGTTTTACACTCGATGATATTTGTGCCAAAGCCGTGCGTGAAGCGTTTTTTCGCCTGTTCAGGGATGGCCTGATATTCCGGGGTCTGCGACTGGTGAACTGGGACACGCATCTGCAGACCGCGGTGGCCGATGATGAAATTTATCACGAGAAAATCCATGGCCAGATGACCAGCATCCGCTACCCGATTGCCGAGCGGCGTGAGGGTGATCCGGAGTATCTGGTGGTGGCCACCACCCGCCCGGAAACCATGCTCGGTGATACCGCCGTGGCCGTGCACCCGGATGATCCCCGCTATAAGCATCTGATCGGCCGGATGGTGGTTGTCCCGCTGGTGGGGCGGCAAATTCCCATCATCGCGGACGGCCTGCTGGTGGATCCGGCGTTTGGCACCGGTGTGGTCAAGGTAACGCCCGCCCATGATCCCAACGATTACGCCACCGGTCAGCGGCACCAATTGCGGCAGATTAATCTGTTGACGCCCGACGGCAAAACCAACTCCGCCGGAATCGGTGAATTCCGCGGCCAGAAATACAATTACGAAGGCTTAAAATTTTCGACGGAAACCCGCAAACGGGTTCTGGCTGATCTGGAAGCGCTGAATCTGATCGAAGAAAAAAAGCCGCACGAACATGAAGTCGGCCACAGCGACCGCAGCAAGACCGCCATTGAGCCATACTTAAGCGAACAGTGGTTTGTGAAAATGGGGGATGTGGATGGCGGCGTGACACTGGCGGACGGTGCCAGATCCAGCGGTCTGGCGCAGGCCGCCATTGATGCCGTGGAATCCGGGCACGTAAAAATTGTTCCGGAGCGTTATGCCCAGGGATATGTCGATTGGCTATCGCAGAAGCGCGACTGGTGCATCAGCCGGCAATTGTGGTGGGGGCATCGCATACCGGTGTGGGATATCAATTTCGACCAAAAAGCCCAGTGGGAAAAGCTCATCGAGCAGCGCTATGGCCATAAGTGGAAAGAGGATGGCCTTTGCCTGCTGACAGAACTGGGACTTGGTGGTCGTTATGTTCTGGTCCTGCGCGAAATGGGGGTTGAAGACTGGTTGCGAACGCGGGCCGGGGAGAATCACCTGACCTTCCGGGAGGACCCCGATGTGCTGGATACCTGGTTTTCCTCGGCACTGTGGCCATTATCCACGATGGGTTGGCCGCAGGCCGGCACCAGCGATCAACCCGAAGACCAGTTGCTTTCCTATTATTATCCCACCAGCGTGCTTTCCACGGCGCGGGAAATTCTGACGCTTTGGGTGGCGCGGATGGTCATGTTCGGGTTGTATTGCCAGGGCGAAGTGCCGTTCAAACAGGTTTATATTCACGCCGTCATTCAGGACGGCAACGGCAAACCGATGAAAAAATCGCTGGGCAACGGCGTGGACCCGGTGGATATCGTGGAAAGCCACGGGGCCGATGCGCTGCGTTTCACGCTGGCCTCCATGGCCACGGAAACGCAGGACATCCGTCTGCCGGTGGTTAAGGATAAAGCCAGCGGCAAAAACACCAGTCCCCGCTTTGACGCGGGTCGCAATTTTGCCAATAAAATCTGGAATGCTTCGCGGTTTATTTTGTCCAATGTAGATTTAAATACCGTGCCGGCATTGGATGAAATCATTCAGATTTCCGATGGCAAATACCTTGAAGACCGCTGGATTTTAAGCCGCCTTAATGACACGGTCTTTGCGGTCGGCGGTGCCGGCGGGGAGGCGGGTTGCCGGGATGGACAAAAGGGGCTGATAGAAATGTTCCGGTTCTCGGAAGTCTGCTCCACGCTGTACAGCTTTTTCTGGAATGATCTGTGCGACTGGTATCTGGAAATTGCCAAAGCCCGTATTCGCCAGAAAGATCCGCGCGTGCAGCGGATTCTGTTGTATGTATTGCGCAGCAGCCTGGCTCTGCTGCATCCGGTCATGCCGTTTGTAACGGAAGCCATCTGGGAAAAATTGCCGGGGGCGTCGGAACTGTTGATGCTTGCGCCATTTCCACAGGCCGATCCGCGCCTTAATTACCCCGAAGCGGAGGCCAAAATTCAAACGCTCCAGCAGATTACCCGCGCTATACGCGATATTCGCAATCAATACAATGTGGATATCAAGCGCGTACTGGAAACCACCATCCAGGCGGACACGGCGGATGCCGCGGTCATCTCCGGCGGCGTGGACATAATTGAATCATTGGCCAATACCCGGCTCGTTGCCATCGGCCCGGATGCGGAAAAGCCGCTCAACGCAGCCACCGCCGTGGTTGGAACCACACGCGTGTTTGTGGCTGGTGTGATTGATCGCGAAGCCGAACGCGCCCGGCTGGAAAAGCGCCGGCAGGAACTGGAAAAGCTTATTGCCTCCAGCAACGCCAAATTAAACAACGAAGCTTTTGTCAGCAAAGCCCCGCCAGCGGTGGTGCAGGGATTGCGGGATCAACTCCAGCGGCAGGAATCTGAGATGTCCACCGTTAACACCAGCCTGGCTGAATTATCAATGGCGTGAGACAACCGACAGAAGCGTGGCTGATTGCCGGCAAGGGTAATATTCGCCATAAGCCGGTCCCTGTTGGATGACAAGCCGCGGGATAAACATGTTTTGGTTGGTGCCAGGAGCGGTGTGGAGATTCAATCAGGGATAATCGGTAAGCTTGGCATTGTTATGACAGTTGGTGTCGGAGCAGTCGTTGTCATTGCGGCAGAAACAGCCGCCATTGGGGCCAACGGCCATCACCGGACAATCGCTTTCGCGCACCACGGTTTCCACGGTGGACCCGAGAAAAAATTTACTCGAGGTCGTTCGACCGTGACTGCCGATAACAATTAAATCCGCATGCCACAGGCGGGCCACCGCGAGAATTTCTCCGGCCGGATTTCCACAGCGGACAAAATTCTCGGCTGTCACGTGATGTGCTTTCTCCACCACCGATCGGCATAGCGATTCGCCTTCGCGTTTAAGTTTCTCCAGCGTTGCGGGCGTTAAATGTTCGGTGCCGGAAATCGACACCGGCGATACATCCACCACATGCACCACCGCAATCTTAGCGGCAAGGTCCTGCGCCAGACTCAGAGCCGTTTCAACCGCCCGGGCCGCAGGCGGGCTGAAATCAACGGCGACGAGAATTCTCCGGGCTTTACATTTTGTACAGGGCTGCTTGGGTTCGGCAAGTTCTTTTGAAAATGTGGATACCAATTCCCCGGCCCGTTCAGGCGATACACCGGCTTCCAACAGCACTTTTCGTGCTTCGGAAAGGAAATTTTCAATATTCAATGCCGGGGAATTTCCGGACATCATCATTCTCCAAAGTGCGCCAGCTTTCAAGGCTCTCGGCCCACATTTAAGTATTGCGTGCCGCAGCTACAAAAACCATCGGTGAACTCTGGTGTCATGCCATCAGATAAATTCGTAATTCGTACTAAGAATTTCACCTATTCCGCCGGGTTGCGCGAAATATTTATTCGGACCATTGTTTGCAGTGGCTTCCGGGGATCAGCAAGGTGGTTTTGGCCGTTGTTGCACTGCACCGCGCAAGCATTGATTGTATCCCCCTTGAAGTAGAGAATGGGGGGTAACGTCGCGGCTTACGAGTGGTCTGGCGGGGTTGCGGCAATGGGGTCGAGTTCTTCGGAGATGCTGATAACGGCGCTGGGGCGGTAAAGCGTTAAGGCCATGCCGCAGAGCAACAATGCTGACCCGAGAAGAAACCAGATGCCGGGCAGACGGCGATTAATCATAGCTTCCCAGATTAATGTCAACGGATAGGCGGCATTGCTGAATGTGGCCACCCGGGATGGCGGTTGCCGGCGCATGGACCAATTGAAAAGAAAAAATACGATCACCGCCACCACAATGCTTAAATAGATCAGCCCCAGCCAGGACTGGATGGTAATATGCGACCAGTTCAGTTGCGCGGATTCAAAGATCAGCAAAGGTGATGAAATAATCGATCCGGTAACAAAGATCCAGAACTGCACCGCCAAGCTGCCGTAGCGGCCGTTAAGATCACGGGAAAAAACCAGATAGCCGGACCAGGTGGCTGCGGCAATCAGTAAAAGCAGATCGCCCCGGATAAAGGAACTTTTCAAAAACAGGCCGGAATTCAACAGAATTACCAGCACGCCCAGCGCTGCCAGAACGGCCCCCGCCAGCACGCGGCCACTCCAGCGTTCAATGTGCAGCAGGCAGGCCATGACAGTTACCAGCACCGGCGTGGTACTGTAGAGCATGGCGGAATGTGAGGCATTGGCCATCGCCACACCGCCCCAGAAGGCCACCTGGTTTACCGGTACGCACACGATCCCGAGAATGGTGAGGCGCAGCCAGTCCGAACGTTGCGGCATCGGGAGTTTCCGGCGCAAAGCCAGAATCAACCCGATGATGATGGCAGCCATCGTAAATCGCAGGATTCCACCAACGATCGGTGGAATTGTGGCCACCGCCCATTGCACGGCAATTGCGGTAAACGATCCCAGGAGCGTAATGGTAATCAGGGCTGTGAGGTCCATTGCTGACCGGGTGCCGCCGTGCGGCTCTGATGCAGACTCGCTGGACCGATTG
>JAJZJL010000019.1 GCA_021810145.1 Planctomycetota bacterium
CTGTTGAATGGTCAATGAGCCGCGTTGGCGGTTTCCCAGCGTGCGCGATCCAATAACCATATCGGCGCGATTTTCGGCAATGGGTTGAACCAGCGCGTGCATTTGCTGCGGATAATCACTGAAATCGCCATCAATAAATACGAGAATATCCGCATTTTCCGCAGCCGCAATGCCGGCCAGGCAAGCGCTGCCATAACCGCGAATCGCCGCCGGCACCACTTTGGCACCCGCCCTTTCCGCAATGGCTGCGGTGTTATCTGTTGAGCCATTATCGGCGACGATAATATCCGTTACCCATGTGGGAATGTCCGCAATGACCCGTCCAATGGATTGTTCTTCATTCATGGCGGGAATAATGACCGCCACGCGGAGGGAATTTATTCCAGCGAATGTGGCACGCGGTTCAATCATCATAAGAGTTTACGGCTCCACTGGCCGTTTGGCCAATGCGGCTGAGAAGCGGATGTGCATAAGCAACCGCCCGAGAAGGTTGATTATGGTGTTTGGATTTGTGCACGGTTGTCACGATCTGAAACAAACCAATCGGCCAGACCGGGCCGGAGGCTTTCTAAAATCAGCAGTGCCCACACCGGCGCATGTTCCAGCCAGACCATCCATGGATAAAAATAATGGGCATGATACAGTCCCAGTGTTACCGACCAGACCAGCAGGGAAATCCGCGGGTAAATGGCCAGCAGAGGCAGCAGCCAGGTGTAGTACCAGGCAAATTCTGTCGGGCTTAGCAGAAAAATAAACATAATGGAAAACAGGCCAACCTGTATGGCGTTGCTTCCGGCGGCCGCCTTGCGATTCAGAATAATCAAGGCGATCAAGTAAAGAACCGCAATCGTAGCCCGCGATGCCAGGGCGGGCCGCGTATAGGCTGTGGCCGGAAACACCGCATGCCAGAACATGGAAACCAGGCGAAACACGCCGTCGTTTTCATGCCAATACCGCCCATAGCTCATCAGCGAGTGCAGGGCGGGCGCGGCGGTTACAAACATCGGCATAAGCGCCGCAGCGCTTACAATCGTCAGTACCGCTGTGACGATCGTCAATTGCTTCGGATATTTCAATAGTGGCCGCAGCAGCAGCGGTACCAATACGACTGGCCAGAATTTTGCCCCGATGGCCAAGCCCAATGCGGCCGCCGCTGATTTCGGTCGCTGCATAACCACCATTAACGCAAACAGCGCCACAAACGTCAGTGTCATTGCGTCCATATGCGCTTCGTTATAAAAGGCATTGATAAGCACGGGATTCCACCAGTAGATCAGCAGCCACGATACGGGGCGATGCAGACGCCGCAGAATCAGGCCGATGAAAATGGATGTGGCGATGTCGAAAACCAGATATACGCAACGCAACGCCGTTGCGCTGAACGCAGCAATCTTCGCCGCCGCCGCCATGGCAAATTCGCTGACCGGCGGATAAATCGTCGGTAACTTCGGGTGATTGATCCGCAGCATCAAGGCGCGATGGGCCTGTGCCAAGGCGGTCAAAGATGGATTGATCGCGGGATTGGTTTGATCCAGCACAGCCTTCGGACTGTACAGCCATGGATTGTGGCCCTGAGCCAGTACCGCCCCATCCCAGAGGAACCGGTAGTAATCGGTGGATAATACCGGCGTCCCGCCGAGAATGATCAGCCGGCAGGCCAGGCCGGTTATCAGCATCCAGAAAAACAGATATTTTCCCATGTTTTTCCGCAGGAACAGGCAACTGGCTAAAAATACTGTTCCAGCCAGTACATTGCCGGCGACAAACATGTTACGGATGGTAAGGTGGTGCAAGGCACTGTGGGCCAGATCTGGCGAGGTCACACGCAGCAGAATCGCCAAGCCAATCATTACCGTGCCGGTCAGCAGCCATACGGAATTGGCCATGCCCGATGATGCCAACTTTCGGTCGGCAGGGTCGGGAATCACCGCAGCGGAGCCATCACCGACCATTTGCCACCTTTTGCTGTCCGTCACCGTTTACTGCGCGCCCGGCGTGGTCGCGGTTTGCGAGTGTGTGTCATCCGCTTCCTTCAAAAGCCGATTAATCAGTGCGGATTCGCCGGCCTGTTGCGTGAATTCCATGCCGCCGTCATTTTGCAGATAAATAACATACAGGCGTCCGGGCTTAACCGGCCGGTATACCGCCTGTCCCTGGACAATATCCAGCCCCAGTTTCTTCGCCGAGGCCGGATGTTCCATAAGCTGCTGGATATGTTGCCAGAGATCGAGTGTAAAGGTATCGGGCCGGCCCGCTTTTCCATCCAGACAAGGCGGTACCCCGTGCGAATCCAGCAGAGAAGTGCCCACATGGGGAGATTGTTTGCTTGAGAAAATCCGGCGGAAAAAAGCCAGCGACTTGCCGCGCAGCAGATTGCCTTCTTCCACAAATTTATCCTGGAATTTCAGCACATACCCGTCCACATAAGGAGTATCACCGGGGATGGTGATCTTTTTTATTGGCAGCGCCACGCGGTGGCCTTCGGGGCCGTTGACAAATTCTTCCCACAGAAGCGTTGTTTGCAGCACCTGCCGTTTGCCGTTGGTCACTTGCCCATCCACCACCAGTTCAGCCATGCGGCGCTTTCCGGTGAGGCGGTTAATGACGGCTTGCAGATGCTTGCGTTCCCGCTCCAGTTGAAGAATTCGCGCGTTACGGGAGGCGAAATAGATGGCAATATTAATGCCTGCGGCCATGATGGTTGTCAGCACCACCAGTACAATCACGCGCTTTAAAAAATTCCGCATGGCATATCCTTTATTGCTTCAGGGCGGCCAGCCGGGCTTTCCATTTTTTATTCATGGCCGCGGCTGTCGTTGGCGTCCATACACTGCCGTCTGACCCCTGGTATTTTAGCAATACGCCCCTGGAATTCACCCAGAGGCTGGCGATTCCCGGATCAAGCTGTTCGGTCAGGTGGTATGCCAGTATCCGCTTTCCGTTAACCGTAACAGGTT
The DNA here is from genome assembly GCA_021810145.1 of Planctomycetota bacterium. GTDB lineage: Bacteria > Planctomycetota > Phycisphaerae > WQYP01 > WQYP01 > JAMDCX01. The sequence continues at coordinate 2,958 of JAJZJL010000019.1, forward strand.
CTCTGCCGCGTACACGCAACAGGCGCAGGCCCAGCCGGCGGGTACCCGAATTAAACGTGACAAAGCCCATGGCGGAAGGCTTGGCAAGATTGACCAGCCGGGGCCAGAAATATTGTAAAGTTAACGGCAGGTAGGCCGGCATGTAGGAAGGCAAATCAAAATGCGTGGGCGTATTGGGTTGCCCCGGCAGGACATGGCGTCGCTGCATATAAACGGTCATCCAGCGGTGGCGAACAAAAAAGTCGGTTGCATTGCCATGCTTATCAAGCTGCGGAACATAGGCCGATTGTTCATCCCCGGTTTCCCGAACCCAGTGAATCTGCATATTGGGATAGGGAATTTTGATATGTTCGAGTTTGGGTTTATTGGTTTTGGGGTCGATGACAATGCGCTCCTGTCGCATTTTAACTTCCTGGGGATTATTAATCGGAACCAGCGTTTCAACGGCTTTATACCATGTGGTGTAATCGGTCGCGGGGCCGGGGGTTTTGCCTTGCTGGGCATACGCCCAGAAACAGGTCACCTTGGAAAGTATTACTTCGCCATTGGGTAGAAACGTGCGGGCGTTGGTGGAACTGAACATTCCGGTATAGCCATCTTCCGCTCCGGGATAGCATGACAACAGCACATATCCGATGTGCTTTCCATTAACCGCTATCTGATACAAATGGGGATGAATCGCCTTCTTTTTAAGTTTTTCGGCGGTCATGCCCTTCAGCCATTTGCGGCCGGCGATGACCGCCGCGGCACGCTGTTGTTGAAGTTTTGCCATATTCAGCAGCCGGAAGGTTTTAATCATGGCGGAAAAACATGCCCGCGCGCCGTCGGCCTGTCCCGCGGGGCTGAAAAATGTCAGCAGGTAATACAGCTTGGGCCCTGCCCGGATAATAAGCTGCTGGCGCATAACCGGTTGATTGTTCTTTGCGGGGGTGAGTTTCAGAATCAGAACCCCGGCCGGTTTGCCGGAGTTTGTTATCGTCCGCCGCGCCAGAACTTGCACGTCGGGATAATTATGCTTGGCCTCGGCCAAGGTTTCATCCAGGAGTTTTTTAAGGGGCACATCGTTTTCCAGTTCACTTAAATGCACGATAATGCCCCAGCGCAGGGAATTGTTTACAAACGTTACCAGATTGCCCGGCACAACCGGCATGGCCCCGCTTTTTGGAATCCGGGGCGCATTTAATTTGGGCAGCAGAACTTCGCAATTCAGCGGCGGGCGCAGTTCAAAGCCGTCTAATGCATCAATCCACAGCGGAGCCAGCATGTTCATGTCCGCCGGCTGTGCCGCAAGAGCGGCGGTGGATTTCCCTGATCCCCCGATACCGATTGCCACTATTGCGCCCAACGCGATGATGGCTCGGCGCAGGCGAGGTAAATGGAACAAGTGTGTTATCACAGGTGCGCGCATTGAGAACTCCGTGCGAGATAAGGTTAATCGGCCTGGCTCTGCTGAACCCACTGAACCAGTGTATTAAATTCCTGCTGATCTAACGGTAAATCCAGATTATCGCCGGTATAACTGATCAAATTGACCACCCGGCCATGACGCATGGCGGCTACCCAGATAAATTTTCCGTTCGGTCCGCCCATGGCTTTATAAATATACATGTTGCTGTGGCTAAAGATTCTTTTCACAAACACATTGCTTTCGTGCGGCCATCCGCCGGCGAGAATTTGCCGGAAGACATGGCCGCCCAGTGTTCTCGCCGGTGTTTTAAGTTCTTTCGCCAGAACCAGATAAACCTGCTGGTAATGCCGGTTGCGTCCTTCCAGATCAATATTGCCGGAGGTAATGTATTGCAACCCCTGTTCACTTTTGATTGCCGCGTGCATATTTCCGCCGGAGCCATACAGAGAATTGCCGTCCATGCGGGTTATCAGGGTCACAGCGTAAGCGCTGGCGACAGCCAGCAACAGCAGGATGGTCAATGCTCCCAGCAGCCGCCGCTTACGCAAAGTCGAATTGTCCGCCATTAACTGCTCCGCCATGCCGCTATCATAAACCAAAAGTGTTGCGAAAAAAATCGTGCTGCCGGCAGTCGGCATTATCGCCCGTGATATTCCGCTCTGGTTCCCCCTTCGATTTCCCCTGCGCACTTTCATACTGCCGCCATGCCGCATATTATTGACGGTATGATGCAGACGGATACGAGTATACACCGCGGCGGAATTGTCATTAAGGGCGTGGAGAAAACGTATCGGCTTGGACGGCGCACCGTGCGGGCATTGGCGGGAGTGGACATCACGGTCGGTCCGGGCGAGTTTGTCGCTATTATGGGTGCCAGCGGCTCAGGCAAATCCACTCTGCTGCATCTCTGTGCGCTTTTGGATACGCCTGATGCAGGAAGCATCATGGTCGATGGACAGAATCTCGCTGCACTTTCTGAACGGCAGGCCACACTGTTTCGGCGGCAAACCGTGGGCGTTGTATTTCAGAGCTTTAACCTCGTGCCGACATTAACCCTGCTGGACAATGTGCTGCTGACCGCCCGGTTGGCCGGCAAATACGATCAATCCGTGCGAAATCGTGCCATTGAACTCGCCGGGGCGCTGGGGCTGGCTGAGCGTCTGACGCATCGGCCCGATGCGCTTTCCGGCGGTGAACAGCAGCGCGCCGCCATTGCCCGGGCATTATTGCTCAAACCCCGCGTGCTCCTGGCCGATGAGCCTACGGGAAACCTCGACTCGATCAGTGCGGGTAATTTCTGGCGATTGCTCAAGGGCGTGCTGGCGGAATCTGTGGATATTCCCACCACCGTGGTGGTGGTAACGCATGAACCTGCCGCCGCCGCTTATGCGGATCGGGTGCTGGTCCTGCGTGATGGTAAGCTGGCGGGAAGTTTTGGCGTGGAGGGGCAGGATGATGCCGGCAGCATTGCAGCTCGCTATCAGCACGCTTTGGCGTAAACCCGTTAAACCTCTGTTGACCGCTGTGGTCATTACCGCAGCGGTGGCGCTGGTGATGACGGCCTGCAGCGTGCTTTCCAGCATGCGGGCATCGCTGCAACACAATCTCACTGCGGTACTGGGACAGGTTGATGCGCGCATAACCCCCATTACGCAGGGAGCGGATTCCGCGGTGCCGTCGGGCATCTTACAGAAAGCGGAACATTGCTCCGCGGTTCAGTATGCCGCGGGCCGGACCATGGCCTTTGCCCGCATACGCATCGGAAAGCATACCCGACCGGCGCATTTGATTGTGGGCAGTTGGCCGAACGCACAGAAAATGATTCCCCCCGTGTTTTCCAGTGGCGGTCCCCTGACCCATCCAACGGGGCAGATATTGCTGAATGTTGCCTTGGCCAGCCGCCTTCATGCCCGTGTTGGCATGCACGCGACGTTATATGGCCCGGCGGGATCACAGCAGGTAAAAATCGTCGGCCTGGTGCGGCGATCGGCGGTAAAGCGGTATTTTTCTTTTCCATCCGCCTATATTACAGGCGAGACACTGCAAAAGCTTACCGCATCGCCGCCACGCTGGGGCCGCATTGACATTAAATTTCGACCTGGCGTAACCCACGCCGCCGGTATTGCCGCATTGAAGATCGCGGTGGGGCCGGGAGTAAAAGTCAGGTCGATGGGAAAAAGCCGCAAACCTTTTGCGCCCATGCAACAGATGTTGGAGCATCTGCGATGGCTGATTGCCATTCCCACGGCACTGGGGGCGGGGCTGCTGATCCTGGCGGTTTTTGCCATTGGCCTTCACGAGCGGGTTCGCTTTTTCGGGCAGTTGCGGTGCGTCGGCGCGGCGCGAGAGCAGGTGGCCCTGACCGCCCTGCTGGAAGCTCTGCTGCCGATGGCCGGTGGTGTTGTCGTGGGCTTGGCCGCCGGTACAGGCGCGGCATGGTTTCTCGTGCATCATCTGCGGCACGGCCATCTGATTTTTCATCCGGGTATCGAGAGTTTTGTCATTGCCGCAACAGCGGGAATGCTGGCTGCGGCGGTTGGAGCCGCATTGCCGGTTTACAGGGCGTGGCGGGTAACACCCATGGCGGCGGTGGCTAATTTGGGCAAGGTGACCGGCGCAAAATCATTGCAGCCGGCTTTCTGGGTGGGAATCGGTGCGTTGTCCGTTCAGATCATGCTCTGGCAGATTCCCAATCCAATCTGGGCCTTGTGGGCTTACGTACTGGTGGGCGGACCTCTGGTGCTGTTGGCGGCGGTGGCTCTCGCACCGGTGACGGTTGCGGTTTTTGAGCGATTGTTTAAGCGGCCACTGGCGTGGATTTGGCATATCGAGCCGACTTTGTTTTCCGCCTCCGCGTCCCCGTATCGCGCCGGCATGATGGCCGCGGCGCTGCTGGCGGCGGTGTCGTTTTTTGTTTCCATGCAGGCACGCGGCATTGGCCTGCTGAAATCGTGGGAATTTCCGGCGCAATTTCCGGATGCGTTTGTTTTCAGCCCCATTACCCCGCTGTCGGCCGAACGTGCCGCCGCCATACCCCGGCATGTCCATGGCGTAACGGGGGTCTCGGCGTTAACGGCATTTTGGATTCCGGCGCGGATCGGCTCGGGTAAACAGCAGCAGGTGCTGTTTGTGGCGGTGCAGGTGTCGAGTTTTCTTCGGATGCTGGGGGTGCATTTTGTGCAGGGGAACCGGGATGCAGCATTGCAGGCCATGCACGCGGGTTCGGGTGTGCTGGTTGCCGGCGATGCCCTGCATTCGCTGGGACTGGGGGCGGGAAAAACTCTGGCAGTCGGTACATTGACTGGTGCCAGACGCCTGTCGGTCATGGGAGTGGTAACCTCGCCGGGCGTTTCCATCGCTGAAAGCTTTTTGCGCGTGCGTCAGGCGTTTCATCATGCGGCGGCGGTGGCGATTATCGGCACGCTGGCGCAGGCTAAAAAATATTTTGGCATTAACGGTCCCAATCTCGTTATGCTCACCGTCAAGCCCAACGTCAGCGGTATGAAGGCCGTGGCCGGTGTGAAAGCGTTTCTGGCATCCGGAAGCAGCGGGTCGCTGCTGGAGCGACTGCTGAATTTTCAGCGTTTTGCCCTGCACGGCATGTCCGTGCGGCGCATGAAGCGAGCCCTGGATTATGTCATTACCCGGGTCATGCGGGCTTTGTCGCTCGCGGCTCTGGGGGGGATGGTTCTGGCGGCCATTGCGGTGGCGGCCATGGCCGCGGCGGCGGTGCGGCAGCGGCGATATGAATTTGGAATCCTCCGGGCGGTGGGGGCCGGACGGTGGCAGTTGCTGCGCATGGTTCTGGCGGAATTATCGCTGATTGTGCTGGCGGCCATTGTGCTGGGCTGCGCGCTGGGGCAGTATATGGCATATATGGGGACGCGGGTGGATCATCGTTTGAGCGGTTTTGACTCGCAATATGCGTGGGCGTTCAGCGCCATGATGGTTGCCGCCGTCGTGGCCTTCGCCGCCACTCTGGCGGCCGGCTTTATACCCGCCTGGCGGGCGGCAATTGTCGGCGTGCGATCGCTGCTGGCGCCGGGCCGGGAATAACAGCGGCCTGATGTCACTTTCCGTTGGCCGGCGATCCCTTGACCGGTATGAGCACCTGTGCCGTGCGACAGGGCAGGTAAATTTGTACGCTCTGATTGCGGCCATACATCGGAACATCCTGCCGCGGATATACCACATCACCCGCCACACGGCCGAAGCCGTCAAACACCGGGTTGTCGGTGTCTAAAATAAGCCGGTAGTCGCACGGGTCCGGCACGGGAATACGCAGCGATGCGTAGGATTCGGTGGGGTGAAAATTAAACACAAACACCAACTCTCCGCGGCGAAACGCCAGTTGTCGGGAGTCTTCATGGACCAGAATCTGCTCAATAAACCGGTCTTCCAGAACGTGGTGCTGTTCATCCATGCATTGCATGGCGCGGTCAAATATTTTCAAGCCCAGATAATGCAGATCATCACGATCCGACAGCGACCAGAGCCGGCGGGCGTGCTGATACGAATAGTTGTTTCCCGGTCTGGGAAAATCCACCCATTCCGGGTGGCCGAATTCATTGCCCATAAAATTCAGATAGGCTTCCCCGGCCAGCGCGAAGGTAATCAGACGGATCATTTTATGCAGAGCCAGACCCCGGTCGACAATCGGATGCGGCTGAAATTTGCTCATATTCCAGTACATCTGCTTGTCCATCAGCCAGAAGGCGATCGTTTTGTCTCCCACCAGGGCCTGATCGTGGCTTTCCGCATACCCGACATGCTTTTCATTGTGGCGGCGGTTCATCAGCGTGTGGTACAGCCCGCCAAGATTCCAATCTTCATCGCGCTGCTCTTTCAGCAGCTTAATCCAGTAATCAGGGACGCCCATCGCCAGACGATAATCAAATCCCACGCCGCCCTCGGCCACCGGCCGGGCCATACCGGGCATGCCGGAAACATCTTCCGCAATGGTTATGGATTCAGGACGCAGGGTATGGATCAGCTCGTTGGCGGTTTGCAGATAGGCCACGGCGGTGTCATCCACGTTGGCGCCAAAATAGCTGTCATAGCTGGCAAATGTGGCTCCCAGTCCGTGATCCAGATATAACATGCTCGTTACGCCGTCAAAGCGGAATCCGTCAAAGTGCATCTCTTCCATCCAGAACCGCAGATTGCTCAGCAGAAACCGTTGCACTTCCAGCACACCGTAATCAAAGCACATCGAATCCCATGCGATATGCTGCCCGCGGGGGCCGGCGTGGAAATATTGAAACTCCGATCCGTCAAAGCGATTTAATCCCTCATTGAGATTTTTTATCGCATGGCTGTGCACCACGTCCAGCAGCACGGCCAGTCCCATGCCGTGGGCGGTGTCAATCAGGTGCTTGAGTTCCTCGGGCGTGCCGAAGCGGGAGGAAACCGCAAAGAAGTTGCTGACGTGGTACCCGAATGAGCCGTAATAAGGATGCTCCATGATCGCCATGAGTTGAATGGCGTTGTAATCCAGATCGGCGATGCGCGGCAGAACATTGCGAGTGAATTCATTGAATGTTCCGACCTTCGGTTCTTCCTGCGCCATGCCGATATGGGCTTCATAAATACGCAGGCCGCCTTTTTTTGGCGGTGCCCAGGGGTGCTTGAATCGGTATTCCTCCGGCGGGTTCCAATATTGCCCGACGAAATCGGTGCAATGGTCCATCTGCACCACCCGCCGGATATACGCGGGAATGCGATCCATGCGGCCGGATGCGGAATCAACCTGCACTTTTATTTTGCTGCCATGCGCGAGCGCTTCCTGGCCCGGTTTCACATCCGGTAGAAAAATCGCCCATACGCCGAACGCATCGCGCGTCATGGCGTGGCTGGATCGGTTCCAGGAATTAAAATCTCCGATTAAATGCAGTTGCGATGCCGCCGGTGCCCACTCTCGGTACCATATTCCGTCTTTCCGGCCGTTTTTGCCGCGATTGAATCCGAAATAGTGATGCCCCTGACTGACCGATTCGAGCAATCCACCGGCTCGGTCAATACCTTCCCGCATCTTCAGATAATGCTTCCACCGTTCACGCATTTGCGGTGCATACGGTTCCAGCCATGGATCGCCGGCGATCAGCCCCGTTCCATCTGAAACCAATGTGCTTGCCGCCATGCCCTTTTTCGGATGTTTCCCTTCCGCCATGACTATCCTCTCGCTGGAAATGGCCGCGCGTCAACTCCAACACGTCGGCACGCCGTCAAAACATCATACACGAATGGGTAGATCGCTGCGCGTTTCGCAAGCGAAACGTACTTGATCCCGGATCAGGCCGTTGGTTCCGGCCGGGGTGATAAGTTGCTGCAAACGGCCGAACAGTTGTTATGATATTGTCATGATTGGCGCTCCACGGGCCGGTTTGTACGTATGGGTATGCAGGACTGTTTCGTTTGTGAAGGATCACGCATGAAAAACATCACTCGTCGAATCATGGGCTTGGTGTCAGTGAGTGTATTGGCTCTGGCGGGGTGCGCTACGCACAATAACACGATCATCAAAGCTCCGTTGATGAATGTGGATCATCAATTGGCGCCGGGACAGTGGGGCTTGCGCAAAGTGCCGGAGGGGCAGTATCCGAATATGCAGGCCGCCTTCATGGATAAGACCGGACTTATCAAGGCGATTAATCGTTCGATTAAATTCATGCAGTCCCCGTCGAGCCAGAAATTCTTTCCCGATGGCCCTATTACCCACAGTCAGGAACTCGCTTCGCTTTTGGACTTTAAATACATGCTGCGGAATGTGCAGTCCCCGGCCAAGTTTCAGCAGCTTATTGATTCGCGCTACGATGTTTACATCGCCAAAGGATATGACAATCGCGGCAGCGTCTGGTTCACCGGATACTACACGCCGATTCTCTATGGCAGCCTGACGGAAACCTCCCGATACCGTTATCCGGTTTACAAGCGACCGAAAAATCTCATCAGCAACCCGATTACCGGTCAGATTCTCGGAGAACGCATGCCCGACGGTTCCTATCAGCCCTACCCGACCCGGGAGCAGATTTTACAGCGGCATTTATTAGGCGGTGACGAACTCGTATGGTTCTCCAATCCGCTGGATGCTTACGTGGCGGAAATTCAAGGCTCGGCCAAAGTCATACTCACCACCGGACAGACCATTACCATCGGATACGCCGGCGACAACGGCCGCACGTATACCGGCTTGGGGCAGTTGCTGGTCAAACAGGGAAAAATCAGCGCCCGCAGACTTTCTTTGCCGGCGATTCAAACCTATTTCCAGATGCACCCCAGGCAGGTTGAACGTGATATTATGAAAAATCACTTCATGGCTTTTCTGAAACTTTATAATCCCGCTCATTGGCCCCTGGGATCTTTGGGAGTAAAAGTGACCGCGCATCGAAGTCTGGCAACGGACAAAACCATCACCGCGCCACCGTACCAGAGCATTTTCCCCCGCGCCGCGATGACGTTTGTTGAAACCAATGCGCCCAACACCGCCGGTGTTGTTTCACCCTATACGGGCTTTATGCTGGATCAGGATACCGGGGGAGCTATACGGGCGGCCGGGCGCGCGGATATGTACATGGGAATCGGCCCGGTTGCGCAAACGCAGGCGGGCTATGAGCTTAGCAAGGGGAAATTGTATTATCTGTTCCTGAAGCCCGGCTTAACGCCCATGGGCGGCATGCCGCTGGAAAATCAATCCCCACCCGGAAATACCGGCACAACCTCCTCCGCTCCAGCGACTCGGGCGAGCCCATCCGGTCCGGTGGTGCAACCCACAAATCCAGGATATTTCAATGAAATGTTCCCCGGCGCAAAATAAGTTCTGTGTCTCCGCAGGCCGACCCACCACTTGGGCCTTTTCCTAAACGAAGGGTAGAAACGGCAACCGGCCGGAATCCGGCAAGCGGGGAGGCCTCGGGACTTGCAATGGGCGTGGGGGGATGCTGCCAAGACGGCAGAATTGCGCCCGAATTGGATAAGAGTGGCAGACTGGAAAGCTTGGTATCCCCAAATATGGCCCGCCGGTAAAATCGTTGCAAGTCATTTATTTATATAAACTTACAGTTTTAGATGTGGTGCAAAATAAGTTGCGGTACGGTCTTTGCTAGTAAGCTCTGCCGGAATGGTGCCGGCGACGGACGCTAAAAAAGGTTTGCCATGAGTTATGCAGTACAAGTCGCGATTAAATCTTCTGATGACGCAGCCCCAGTGGCGGGGATTTCGTCCGGCCATACAGTGGCCGCAGACGGTATCGCGATTACTGGAACCCATGCAGGTGCAGACCTTTCTGGCCCGCAACTGGGCGGAAACCGAAAGCCTCGTGCAACGTCATGAGATGCATGTGATGGTTCTGGACTCTCGAATGACCGAAGATCCGGATGTGCATGTGGATTTCTCGACGTTGTTGCGGTTAATTCAAAGTGTTCGCCCCGCCGATGCGAAAGGCGACTCGGCGCCACTGGTTATCGTCCTTTCGGCCCAGTTGTCGGATCGACTGATGCGGGAGGCTCTGCGGAGAAATGTTTTTTCCGTTTTGCCCCAGCCGGTGGATGTTAATGAATTGCTGGATACTCTGGCCCGTGCGTTACGCCGGTTTTACGGAAATCAATGGCCTGCTTGAAGGGCTGAGAATAGTTTAAACCAATGCCGACGCCCGCGGGTGGTGATCGGAAAAATGTGTTTGTAGTTCATTGGGTTCTTTTTAGGAGTTTGTATTATGGCTGCTGGAGTTCGTCCCCTCGGCGACAAAATTCTTCTTAAACGCCTGGAAGCGGAAGGCGTTACCAAAAGTGGCATTGTTCTTCCCGAAACCGCCAAAGAAAAGCCGAAACGCGGCAAAGTTCTCGCCATTGGTGATGGCAAGTTGCTGGACAACGGTGAACGCGCCAAATTCCAGGTGAAAAAGGGCGATGAAGTCATTTTCGCCAGCTATGCCGGAACGGAAATCAAAGTTGACGGTGATGAGCTTCTGATCCTCAGCGAAGATGAAGTCTTAGCCATTGTGGAATAAGCCTGTCGCCGGTTCCAGTGAGCCGGCGATTTAGTGAGTTAATTTTATCTTACGGAGACACAACCTATGTCCGCAAAAATGATTGAATTTGATACATCCGCACGCGAAGCGATTCGCCGCGGCGTGCACACCCTGGCCAAAGCGGTCAAGGTGACGCTTGGCCCCTCCGGCCGCAATGTGGTTATTGAGAAATCCTTTGGAAGCCCCACTGTCACCAAGGACGGCGTAACGGTAGCCAAGGAAATTGAGCTGGAAGACCCGTTTGAAAATCTCGGCGCTCAGTTGGTCAAGGAAGTGGCCAGCAAGACCAGCACGGTAGCCGGTGACGGCACCACCACCGCGACGGTTTATGCCGAAGCCATCTACGAAGAAGGGCTCCGCAATGTCACCGCCGGTGCCAATCCCACGCACCTCAAACGTGGAATTGACAAGGCCGTGGAAGCCGTTCTCAATTATCTCAAGAATATTTCCGTGAAAATTGAGAATTCCAAGCAGATCGCCCAGGTGGGTACCAGTTCTGCCAATCAGGATTCCCAGATCGGTCAGATGATCGCCGATGCCATGGACAAAGTGGGCAAGGACGGCGTGATAACCGTTGAAGAAGGCAAGGGCCTTGATACCACGGTGGAACTTGTGGAAGGCTTGCAGTTTGACAAGGGTTATATTTCCCCGCACTTTGCGGATCCCAAAACCATGGACGCCACCTTTGAGGATTGCTACATCCTCATCCACGAGAAAAAAATCAGCTCCATTAAAGATTTGCTCCCGATTCTCGGCAAGGCCGCGGAAGCCGGAAAAGCACTGCTGATTATTGCGGAAGACGTGGAAGGCGAAGCGCTGGCCACCCTCGTGGTCAACAAGCTGCGCGGCACACTGAAAGTTGTGGCTGTCAAAGCCCCCGGCTTTGGTGATCGCCGTAAATCCATGCTGGAAGATATCGCCATCGTCACCGGCGGCAAGGCCATTTTTGAAGAACTGGGCATTTCCCTGGAAAGCCTGGAACTTAAAGATCTTGGACGCGCCAAGAAAGTCCATATCGAAAAAGAAGCGACCACCATTATTGAAGGTGCCGGCAAAGGCGACGCCATCAAGGGGCGCATTGAACAGATCAAAAATGAAATTGATCGCACCACCAGCGACTATGACCGTGAAAAGCTTCAGGAACGGCTGGCGAAACTGGCCGGCGGCGTGGCGCTGATCAAAGTCGGCGCTCCGACGGAAGCGGCTATGAAAGAAAAGAAAGCCCGCGTTGAAGACGCCCTTCATGCCTGCCGCGCTGCGGTTGAAGAAGGCATTCTGCCCGGCGGCGGCGTAAGCGTGCTTCGGGCGATTGCATCAATCGACAAGCTCAAGCTGGAAGGCGATGAAAAGATCGGTGCGGATATCGTTAAGCGGGCGCTTTATGCCCCGATTAAACAGATTTCGGAAAATGCCGGTATCGACGGCAGCATCGTGGCGCAGAAAGTTCAGGAATCCAAAGAAACCAACTTTGGTTTCAACGCCTTGACCCACGAATACGGTGATATGCTCAAGATGGGCGTGATTGTTCCCACCAAGGTGGAACGCACCGCTCTTACCAATGCGGCATCCATCGCCAGCTTGTTGCTGACCACCGATGCGGTCATCAGCGATCTGCCCAAGAAGGATGACAAGAAAGCCGGTGCCGCCGACCACTCCGACGAGTATTGATCATCGCAATTGAACGCCCCGGTTCTTCCGGACGTTTTTTACATACAGCCCGCGCGATCCAAAGCGATCGCGCGGGCTTTTTTTATTAACACGCCAGTGTAGAGGTATCGATATTCCAACCGCTGATTTCAATGATTGGATTTCTGCCATCGGTATCATCCTTGTGAAACTCAATGGTGACAGATTTGGATTCGCCGGGCATGAGCGAAAAGTAATTATCCTCAATGAAAACCGGCAGGATCCGGCTTGATGGCCCGATCATGCTTTCCTTGCGTGGCGTGAGTTTAATGGCAATGGCCGGAGTTGATGCGGGGTTGTGCAGTGTTACACTGGCCTTCCACATCGGGCTTTGTTTCTCCAGCAGAACCTTGCCGGCGGGCCGAACCTTCGGCATGTTGTTCATGCCGCGCAGATCGCCGTCGCGTTGGCTTTGCCAGTAAAAATTATCACTGAGCAATGTTCCGCTGGCACTGTGCATGGTCAGACGGACAAAATAGGTTTCCGACAATTGCTCCGGCAATTTGAGCACAAATCCGTGTGTTTTGGCATTGGCCGAAGCGTTCATGGTTTGTTGCGTCCTGCCGGCAACTGTGCCATCCAGATTGTAAACCAGCGCTGCGATCGTTAAATCATGCAGGCTTTGGATGGTGTTGTTGATGACATCAACACTGCCGTCCAACGCCGAGAGTTGCACATGCCGTGGTTCACACCCTTTTTTAGCGCCATACAAGGACGCATGGGCTTCAAAATCATGCGCGTAAAGCTGCCAGACGGTGCTGTTTTGCGCGGGATGGCTCATCCAGAGGATCACGCCACTGGCATTGTGCCAGAGCTTGCTCATGTAACCCTCAAATATGCCCCGATAAACCTCGTAATTCAACATTTGCGCCCGTTGGACGAACTGCTGAATGTTGGCGGTGGCACCGAAGCGGCGGAACATCGCGGCCTCGTAAGTGGTTGTGTCCTGCGCGCTGTGGTAGTGCGGGTGATTGGCGCAATAATCATGGTATGCCCATGTGTTATTATGATTCGGCCATAACTGATCCTCCGGCATGGTTGTCAGCAGGCTGTCGAGCGTGGGAACCGAAGTGCTGCCGATTTCGGTCTTAAACCCATTGTATCGCGGCTCGAAATAGGCGGCTGGTTCCTGGAAGAAGTACGGTCCGCCGCTTTGCACGCCCGCGAATGACGAGCCGGGCTGATAATATCGCGTGCCGTCCAGTTCATGCGCCATCTTATTCAGTGCGGCATTGATCATCGCCGGCGGCGGCCCTTCATTGCGGCCGCACCAGATCGCGATGCACGCATGGTTCCGGTACCGCTTAAAGGTATCCTCCGCATTGGCCAGCAATAATGAAGGATTATCCGGATCAGGCCCGTCCGCGGGATTGGCCATCCAGAATTCCGTCCATACCAGAATGCCATATTTATCGCACAGCGCAAAGAATTCCTCGCTGTTGCTTTCGCCCGTCCAGTTGCGAATGATGGTAATGTGCGCCAGGTGGTGCATGCGTATCCATGCTTCCATGGATTTATACGGTATGCGCTTCATGGCTTCATCAAGCCCCCAGTCGCCGCCGCGGCACATGATCTTATGACCGTTGCACTTGATAACCAGTTCCGGCAATTTTTCATATTCAAACTGCCGCACGCCAAACTGCGTTGTGGCGCTGTCACTTTTTTGGCCGTTGATTTCAAAAGAGAGTGTTAATTCATGAAGGTATTGTTCGCCATAACCATTGGGCCACCAGAGGCGCGGCTGCTTCATTACCAATTGCGGAAAGTCCTTGGCGTCAAATGTCACCGTGCGGGTTTCACCGGCGTTGAGTGTGATATTTTTCTGGAATGTTATATCACCTATAACTCCCTTCAACACACCCTCGACGGACTGCGAACCGGCGTTTAATACATCCGCGGCAACGGTTACCCTGGCGGAAGATGTATCCGGAAGAGGCAGAACCGTTTTGACGTGCGGATTGCGTATCGCGACCGGTCCGGTGGTGCTTAGAAAAACATGGTTCCAGATGCCCGTGCAGCGATCGCGGATTCCGGGAATCCAGTCCCAGCCGACGGTGCAGAAAAAGTTGGGACCGTCGCGCGCCGGTTGGCCGCCGTTAAAACCGGTGCCGGTTTTCCATGACTGTTCATCTGGTAAACCGGGATGCGGCACGGGATTAACCCGGACCGCAAGCACATTTGTTCCATTTACTCGCAAGGCATCGGTGATATCAAACACACCGCGAATAAATGCTCCCTCAATACCGCCAATGCGCTTACCATTGAGCCATACCTCGGCGGTATAGTTAATTCCATCAAAATGAAGCCATACCCGCCTGTTGTGGTAGCTTTCCGGCAAGATAAACGACTTGCGATACCACCAGGAATACTTGTTCAGCGCTTCGGGAATCTGCAGATTATTAAGGCCGAATAATGGATCCGGAAATACCCCCTGATCCACCAGCGTCGTCAATACCGTGCCGGGAACCGTTGCCTGATGCCAATTGCGGCTGTTAAAGCGGGGCGTGGATATTGAAGCTCCGTCGGCATGTGTTCCGCCTGGACCAATCATCTCCATGTCCCAGCCACCGACAAGATGACCGTCCGGGCGCGGCGGCAGAACCGGGGATGCGGATTTCCGCGCCGGCCGCGGGGCAGTCCATCCACCGGGGGCCGGACGCATCTGTGTGCATTGGCCAAAGACCTCCAGTGAACTTACCGCCACTCCATATTGACTGTAAGATCTCTTGTTACAGACCATGCGCACATAACGCGCTTTTTGCGGCTCAATGGGCAGATGCAGTTCGCCCCCCACGCCATTATTCGTGTGGAAAATCGTTGTCCACTTTTTCCCGTCCGTGGACAATTCAATGGCATAAGCCACCGCATAGCTGCCCAGCACATCATGCGCCGGAGTCCAACGTGTGCTCTGCGGAGGCACATCGCCGGCTTCATGCGGAAAGACAATGCGAATCCGGTTTATTGTGCATTGTGCCTGCAGATCAACTTCAATCCATGCCGGATCGCGCGGCGCGCTGGTCCACCAGCTTAAGCGAGTGCCATCCACCGCGCATTGACCGGGTGTCGGTGCGTACGCGGTGGACGATACCCGCACGGGCCGGCCAAAGGCGAGATCCTGCACGATGCTCCGCTGTTCCGGTGCGGCCACAGCCAACGGGTTTTGCGGCGCTTGCACCGTTAGGGCCACAGCAGTGGCTGCGGTGGTTGATTTGAGAAAATGCCGTCGATCCATTTGAGTTTTCCTTTATGCAAAAATCTAGTCATGTGTGTTAAATGCCGGTTGATTGGTGAGCAAGACAACGCCTCGTCCCGGCATGTTGATAATGACTCCGCCCGCCGGATGTACATGATGCAACACCTTGGCGGCAATGGGAAAGCCCTGGCCGTTGACCGGACGATCGTTGCGAAAATAGCGATATTCCGTCAAGTTCGTTGCATGTGAATCGGAGGGAATACGAACGGTAATGATTCTCCGCTTCTTAACGTCATTAATCAGCGCGATACTCAGGACCATGCGGTTATTGACCATGCGTATGCCGGCTAAACTTCTAAACCGCCCGCTGCCCGTCGGCTCCGTGGAATCGACAATACGGGTACCGGCCGGAAACATCCGGGACAGCAGCGACCATGTATAAAACCATGGACGGATGTCAAAATCGGCGGGATTTCCCATGGCCGCACCCTGTGAATTCCAGAATCCCCAGATTTTGAGCGTCAATTTGCCGGGCGGATGTATGATCGGTTTGCCATTAACCACGTGCATGGCATCATCAAGGTCCCATGCGGAAATGCCATTCCATCCGGCACGAAAAACTTGCGCGGCATAGTCCGCCATCAGTACACCGTAACCGAACGTCTTGACCCTTGGCTGCTGATCGCCGTTGCACCTTCCCTGAATCAATCCGGACTCACTGATCACAAACAGTTTGTTTCGGGCGTTGGGAGCAAGAGATTCAACCATCCTTTTCTCCCGCGCCAAGGCAGGCATGATCGTGTTATTGTATATCTCGCCATCACGCGCATACCAATGAATGTCAAACATGCCGATGTAGCTGGAAGCTTCGTGGGCGACCTGTGCAAGCAGAGGCCAGTTGTAACCGGATCGGGCTGCTGCGGATCTGTTCCATTTTAATGCAATGGACTTGGGATAATTTGCGGCCGGGTCACCATAGGTATCAGGTCCGATGATCCGCACTTTGTCCGCCAGGCCAACGTGTTGGAATGCGGCATAAAGATTTCTTGCCAACACCGCCCAGCGCGAGATTGGAACGCGTTCCGGTTCGTTGATGAAGTTGTAAAATCGTATGCATGTGAAGCCGCGATTATTCCGCAGGAATCGCACCTGCAACGCAACCCGTCGTGCCCATGATCGCACACGCGATTCCGCCATATTTTTTTTTACAGGTTTTATGAGCGGTTCCGGCCACCAGGTGCCCAGAATGACGCTGCTGTTATGGGTTTGGGCCCAATTAAGAATCAATGGCAGCTCTGGATTCATTTGGGTACGCTTGTTTGCCGTCCCGATACCACCCATAACGCGCAGGAAACTCGGCTGCATGAAATCGACCCGACGAGTGATGACGTTCCAATTGGCATGTGAAGGTGGATAGTGTGAAAAGGGATCCCATTGCACGCCAAGTCCCAGCAGTCTCGAACCAATTGTCCGATGCAGATTAATATTAATAACAGACGCGTTTACCGACGCATCTGCAATCGCTGTCGTCGCTGAAAGCCGGCCCGCATAAGCACAAAGGACTATGGCCAAAATTGCACGCACCATGGATGTTTTCATTGCAATGTTCCTCAACAACAATACTCCCGGCCCCGGCATCAACGCGACGCAGCGAAAATATATCAGCTCCCTGTGCCGCCCTCATCGGCAAATTGCCGGGAAAAGCAGCACCTGTGATTCGCAGAGTCCAAATCAATAGCGACTTCGCGCCGAAAATTCCACTCCGATCACCGATAGCTCCTGCTTGGATGATAACGGCAGCAATGCTCTATTACTTGCAATCGTGATTCTATTTCTTGCAATCGCGTTTACCAGCGGGGGCGCATCGTATAGCATAAAGGTCATGGCTAAAATGTTTGCCCACAATCGCGCTGGTCCGCCAGTTGCGGAGTTGCCGGCCACCCTGAAGCGGCGCCATGTCCTTTTGGCGCTCGGCTGGTACGCAGAGGGATTGCATGCGGGTGTTGCGAAATACGCTAAAAAAGCTCATTGGGTATTGGACGCTTCCTTACTGCACGCGTTCGAGCCTTCGCAGGAATGGTACGGTGACGGCATTATCTGGGTTGCCGGCGTAAACCCGCGCCTGGATCGGTTTATAAGAGCCTGGCGCAAACCGGTGGTCAATATCGGCTATACGCCCACGCCGGGAATTCCCCGGGTCGCTTCAGATCCCAACGCCGTTATGCAGATGGCACTGGAACATTTTCAGTCGCATGGCTTTCGCCAGTTCGCATTCTATTTGCACACGCATCGCCCGGGCCCCATGGTAAAACTGGAGGCCTTTCGCCGTGCCGTTGAGGCGGCTGATGGAACCTTTCATGTTATCGATCTGCCGGCCGCCCAGAAAAAAGGGGAACCCAACGCCCGGCGGTCGCCCTACCGCTGGCTCGCCAACCACATCAAGAGTCTCCCCTCCCCGCTGGCGGTGGTGGCGGAAACGGATGATCCCGCAATCCAGGTGGTCCACGCGTGTGTTGAAGCGGGTATCGTGATTCCGGATCGGGTCGCCGTATTGGGAATTAATGATGATCTGCTGCGCTGTCCATTGGCCTCCATTCCGCTTTCAAGCATTGATGACAATATGGAAACTATCGGCTATCGCGCAGCGGAAATATTGCACAATATCTTATCTGGAAATCGCAAGCAGCCGCCACTGACACTGATTCCACCCCGCGGTCTGACGGCCCGCCAGAGCACTGATATTCTCGCAGTCGAAAGTGAGCCTGTGGCTGTTGCACTGCAGTTGATTCGTACCCGCTTCCGTGAAAACATAACCGCCGAGGCAATTGCGTCGCACGTTTCAGTTTCGCAGCGGCAACTCCACACGGATTTCACAAAGATCGTGGGACGCAGTCTGGCGGATGAACTGGCCTTTCACAGATTTACCTACGCCAAGAACCTTCTTCTGCAGACCGATCTGAAACTCCCCGTCATCGCCCGGCAATCCGGTTTTGGCAACGCCAACCGGCTGTGTCGCACGTTTAAAAAGATCACGGGACTCACGCCAGGGAAGTTGAAACGAAAGCTCGGAAGCGATTAAATCCCACGCCGAACCGAACCCGTCTCCCGCTGCTGTGAATGGCTTTCCAAAGGGTTCTATCATGGCCTTCGAGATCGGAGCCAAAAAATCAGCCGCCTGATTCAGGCAATGCACAACATTTGACAATCACCAAAAAAAGCTCCGCGACTACGCGGAGCTTGCAGTTGTAACGCGACAGCTTAAGAGTCCGAACGGGCCGTGCTTCCTCGCTGCGGAACAGGGTTGCGGACTTTCTGCATCAGCATCGCTCCGCACGCCCGTTACAGATCACGCAGCCTGTCCGGTCAGCCTTCCGGCTGCACAGCCCCGATCCGTCTCACTGTGGGTCCGGTAGCAGATTGTATACATGCAGTCCATATTGTTTGATGGCTGCGACGTGGCCATCGGCAAATACCGCATTGGCATACCCGCTGTTCTGTGCGCTGGTCATCATGTGGCGATAGCGAA
This sequence comes from Planctomycetota bacterium, assembly GCA_021810145.1. GTDB lineage: Bacteria > Planctomycetota > Phycisphaerae > WQYP01 > WQYP01 > JAMDCX01. The sequence goes on from JAJZJL010000019.1 coordinate 21,796, forward strand.
GACTGTAGTCGTAGTTGGCTGCGCCGCCGGCGGAATCCTCATTGCCGGAATACTCGTTGGTTGGTGGCATGACGGCTGTAACAGTCGGCGTGCTTCCTTCCGGCGGCGTGGTAGGTACCCAGAGCAGTGATTCATACCAGCCGTAGACGGCAGGATCGTAGTCGTCATTGAGTACAAACCAGGAGTCGCCGTTCGGCTCCGCTTGGGTTGCATCGGCGTATTCGATGCAGTGCACGGGCGATTGGATAATGCTCATCGGTAAAGTGGACGGTTTCGTTGAGTTGGCGCTGCCTTGACTGACCGCCCAGTTATCCACAAATAGATTCGGATTCGCAGAGTAATTCTGATCGTACCAGCCAACATAACTGGTATAGCTTACCTGGTTCGGAAGGACTGCGGAGGGGCACTGAAACAACCCGGCCCAATGGGCCTCAACGCTGGGCATGCAGATGCCGCCCGTTCCCGGTGCCCAGAGCTGTCCGAGCGTCGGCAGGCCCTCGGTGTACTGATACAGAAAGTCGCTCCAGCCAAACCAGGTAGAGGTTTCGTTCGCCCCTTGGAAGTCCCAGCCAGGATTCGTCCAGGCGGATACACTTCCCGGCGGTAACATGCCGCGATACGTTTGTGCATACTCCGCGGTAAGCTGGCCCATTGAGCGCAGCTTAGCGGCACAGGAAATGCTGTTGGCGTTCTGTTTAGCCATGGCCAAGGCCGGCAGCAGCAACGCAATTAACAGCGAGATAATCGAAATGACGACCAGAAGTTCAACTAAGGTAAAACCGTGTAGGGGCTGGCGGAAGCGGTTAGACTTCCGCAGTGTGTATGACTTTTTACAACCCCTTACACGGAGTACGTTATTATGCCCGGAACTTCTGAAACTTTCTCTTCTTTCATCGGTGTTGATCTTCATAAGTCCACCCTTACGCTTGTGGCCGTCGATGCGGCCGGAAACAATCTCACGTCCTTAACCTGCCATACCAAATGCGTCGAACGCATCGAGCAATGGATATGTATGCAACCCAAGCCCTGCCGCCTGGCCGTCGAAGCCGTCGGATTCTGCGAATGGTTCATCGACCGCTTCCGTCCCTGCGTGGCCCGCATGGACATCGCCGATGCCACAGCCCTGGCCAGTCTGCGCGGCAAGCGGCGAAAGAATGACCGGAACGACGCCGCCGATGTCGCCACGCGCCTGGCGCGCGGGGATTGTCCGCTGGGCTGGATCGCCGATGAACCGCTTTCCCAACTTCGCAAGCTGGGGCGGCACTGGCACTGTCTGTCGCGTACGCTTTCCCGCGTCAAGCACTGCATGGGCTCGATCCTGCTGGCCGCCAATATTACCGGCCCCAAGCTGGATGCCGCATCGGCTCAAAAGTGGCTCCTGGCCCACGGCCATCTGCTCAAGGAGGTTCAACGGGAAGCGTTCAGTAATTTTCTGGACATCATCTCCCTGCTGGAACGCCAGCGCGAATCGCTGCGGCGTCGCATCATCGCCGCCAATCGCCAGCCCGGTTTCGTGCAATTGGTCGGGTTGCTCAAAGGTGTTCCGGGCATTGACGAAATATGGGGGTGCATCATTGCCGCGGAGATCGGAGACTTCTCCCGTTTTCCCAATGCCGATACGCTGCAATTCTGGACCGGATTGACCCCCAACAATGAAGAATCCGCCGGACGCACGCAGTCCGGCCACATCACCAAAGCCGGCAACGCCACCCTGCGCTGGGCGCTGGGGAAGGCCGCCGTTACCCTGTGCCGTTCCGACGCCCGCCAGGAATCGGTCCGTCAGCGACTGATCCAGCGGATCGGAAAGCCCAAGGCCAACGTGGCCATGGCCCGCCGGCTGCTGGGAATCCTTTTCGCCATGGTGCGTGACGGCAGCATTTATCAAGGGCAACAGCCCACCGGCCACGAACGAAGGGCCAACCAAGCCAGAATGCGACATCGAAGAAAGGAGTGCAAAGCGGCATGATTGATCCCCATTCAGGTCTGTGATCTGATTGACGTTTGGCGGAACGAACCCGACGTCAAGCAACTCCGTAACCATTCGGAATGACGTCTCGTCCGCTCGGAGACCGCGATTCGGTTTTATTCGGCCCGGTTCACATTTACGGGGCGGGGACATCACTGGTGCCCCCGCCTTGTTGAGCCGGTGACCGCGCCCGCGTGAATTCGGCCCGACGGACGCGAACAAGGTTTTATTCAGCCCGGGACACACGTTGGAGCATTGCGCCTCCGGCGTCCGGTGACTGCGAAGAGATGAATTCAGCCGTCGCGTCATGCTCGCCTCACGACGCGACAGAGCACGATGTGTTCCGCCCTCACAGGCGATTATCGCCGATTCCGGCAGGCCGGAACGGCTCCGTTGTTTCCGATCCGAACCGGAAATATTCCCTGGCCGCAACCGTGCCGAGCCAGACGGAAAACAAGATTCTGACAAGGAGAACCTATATGCGTCCGCCATAAAAACATCCGACACTTGACACAAAGCCCCTACAGAGATAAAGCCCCGCAGGGATGAACGCGACCGATGGACTACACGAATGGCACTCATAAATGTTCTCCAGATATTGGGCAGTAAGCCCGGTCAACACAATTCGTTTGCACCCTCCGCCGGGACAGCGGAAAAAGCGGCGGGGGTGCCCGATAACGCCCGGAAAGTGCATCACCGCCAACGACACATTACACGCGCCGCCGGATCGTCAGCTTGCGTCCGAACGCCAGAAGCCCAACACATCCAGCCGCCAGAAACGACAGCGGAGCGGGATCGGGCACCGTTGCCAGGGGAGCTGCTTGGGCCAGGCTGGAATCCGAGAGGCGATAATCAGCGAACGCCATGGACGTAGCGGAAGCTGTGGCCGCGCCGTAGAAATCGAGGTATTCGCCGGTCAGGCTCGGATACGCCGACGGCGTTCCGCTGGAACTCCCTGATTGCAACACGTTCGTTGCCGCCGTTCCGGTGCTTGCGGCGTTCAGCGCGCTTGCGGTCAGGTCTCCGTTGGACGCAAATTGATCATACTGGCTGGCGCTGAGAATCCATTCAGAAATTCCGGCAGTGCCAGAGGCCGCGCCAACTCCGGATACCTGGAAAAGCGCTGTGTATGTGGTACCTGCGGATTGATCTGATCCGGAGAGGTATGCAAACACGGATTTGCTGGCAAGCGCCGCCGCTCCACCGGGGACTCCATATGATGAGGTGCCGTAGGCCTGCGCAAGTGGCTCAATCAATGAATTATTATCGTAGCCGCTGATCGGTCCGATCAAGGCCCCGGCCGATTCATTCCCGCCAACGCTGCTGAGATTGAAGAGGTAGGAACCGTAGAGCGTTGAAGCGGTCGTGGTTGCCGATATCGGTGCGGACAACGTGGCGTTATATCCCGCGTTACCCTGCATTACCACGCTGCCGCCGGAAACGGATAGATTTCCCAGGGATAGTCCCGATGTCTGGTAGATGAAACTGCCGGCGCTGCTGCCTGGGTGGCCGTCACCCACCGAGTAGTTTCCGGATAGCCCTGCGCCGGACGCGGCTACGCCGTTCATATTTGCCCCATTGGCGAGAGCGGGATAGTTGAAACTTTCATCCACCAGCAATGTCGCGTGGGCTGCTGGCGCTGCAAGCCCCAGTGCGGCACCGACCGCCAGAAGCAACATTGCTGCCCGGGCCGAGCTTTGACGTGCAGCCGGAACGCATGGCCCCCGGCTTTGACCGTTGAATTTTGTACGCATCGTACTCTCCTGAAAAAGGCCGCGTCAACAAAATCTCTCTCGGGCACACGCTCCACGAGAACAATTGCTTCGCCGATCACGGCAAGAACTTGATAGGGAGAGTATAAATCCCGCAAATCACTGTTTTCTGCAATACCACATCAATTTTTTGCAGGCCTGTTGCGCCGAAAAGCCAGTGGTGCTTTTTCTCGTTGGCTTGTATTCGTGCGTTCGGCAAATCAGATTGGCTTGATAAACCTGTGCAATAATTGGCTGCGCCGGGCGCTGCTTTTGCAACGTGAAGCCGGCGTTCGCCGCATGCGCTATGGTTGGATCGGCAGGGCGGGTTTAACCGCTTTGCAGTATCTCATACGCCGCGTTGGCGGCTTGCACCGCTTCCGTCAGCGTTGGGGCGGTGTGAATTCTGCGGCCTGTCTTCATGTCACGCAAATGGGTTTACGATCTGAAGTGTGCCGAATGTGCGGCCGTGCTGGAGATCTTCCGTATACAGAATCTTGCATTGCCCTTCCATCGCCGCGGCGACAATCAATGCGTCGTACCATGACAGGCCGCCACGGTTTGTCAGTTGTAGAGCCGCCTCATATAACCTTGGCGAGGAATGAACGGCCAGCAGGGGCGTAAATACCGTAGTCAGATAATCTTCCGCATCGGATATCGTCATGGGGCGGGCAAAACGGCGCAACGCCACGTTAAAGAATTCCTGCACCACCTGGTAGCTTACCACCCCCTGATGCGTGGTAATGGCCTGTCGAACCAGCTTCAACGCCTGCCGCCGCTTGTTTTTGGCGATATCGTCGAACGTATAGACAAAGATATTGGTGTCAAGGAAGTATCTATCGGGCATTGTATTCATCCCGCGTGAAGTGCCGCCCCGCGCGAACATTTCCCAGCCGTTTCATCAGCAGGTCCATATTATGCGCTGTGCCGGAAGATGCGGTGTATTGGGTCAGCCATTCCCGAAAGACCTGGTTAAGGCTCTTTTTCTGGGACCGGGCCAATCTTCTGGCTTCATCAATAAGATGGTCATCAGCGCTGAGCGTAATATTTTTCATACGAAAACAGTGTACACAATATTCGTGCGACTTACAACGAATGTTGCAGCCGCCATGGGAGAGGCGACTTCCCGTTGGCGCAATCAGAATGGCGGAACCTCCTGCTCGTAGTTTTGCATCCGCGTTATGCTATTTGAGGGCATGGGCGGATAACTGTCACGCCGTTATGCCACAATCTGTCAAGTTCTTCGCGATATGCGAAGAATTCCCAACTCGGCACACCGCACCTTTGGCGGACGGTTACCGCCGGAAAAGCCGGCGGCTAACTGATGTTTGGTTGCGGCTTCTCCGCGCTGGGGTAATTGCAGGCTCTGTGCCGGCTCAATCCAACGGCGGTGGCCGGATTATCTGCTTTCCAGTATCTCATACGCCGCGTTGGCGGCTTGCACCGCTTCCGCCAGCGTTGGGGCGGTGTGAATCATGTGCCCCATCTTGCGGCCCGATCGCGGCGATTTGCCGTACAGATGGATCATGCCCCGGCCATCGGCGAGCACTTTGGCAAAATCCGGTTCTCCGTGTGCCCATAAGTCACCGAGCAGATTGGTCATGACGCCTGGCTGCAGCGTATGTATTTCCGGCAGGGGTAATCCGCAGATCGCGGCAATGTGCATTTCAAACTGACTGCGGCTGGCGGCGCGCATGGTGACGTGCCCGGAATTATGCGGCCGGGCCGCCAATTCATTAATCAATACATTTCCATCCGGCAATATAAACATTTCCACCGCCAGCAGGCCCACCACACCCAAGGCTTCGGCCGTGCGGCGGCCAAGATCAATCGCCTGCGCTGCAGTGGCGGAGGAGAAATCTCCGGGCATGCGGGTTTGAAACAGAATGCCCCGGCGGTGCTCATTTTGAAACATGGGGAAGTGCGTCATGCGCCCATCGGCGGAGCGTGCCACAATGACCGATGCCTCAGCCACGAAATCAATACCGCCTTCCACCACCAGCGGGGTAGATCCCAGAGCTTCCCACGCATCCGCAGCTTCGGTTACAGAATGTATCCACCGCTGCCCCTTGCCGTCGTAGCCACCCCGGGCGGTTTTGGCCACCAGCTTTTTGCTGCCGCCGGCAAACAGCGTTTCCGCCGCTTCCCGCATCTGTTTTGCGGACTCCACGGTGGCAAAGGGGCCAACCGCCAGACCATGATCGCGAAGAAACATTTTTTCCGACCGTCTGTCGCGCACCGTGCGCTGCACATCCGCCGATGGCGCAACGCGGCACTGAGCATTGGCGGCGGCCTCCAGCGCCACGGGTTCAATGGATTCCGCTTCCACCGTTAATATCGCGGATTGGCGCGCCACCCGGGCCACCGTGGCCGGCTCGCCGGGATCGGCAATCAGATGATGATCGGCCCAGCGCCGTACCGGATCTGTCTCGTGGCCGGATACGCAGAATGTGCGATAACCCATGCGTTTGGCGGCCTCGCAAAGCATGGAGCCGAGTTGGCCGCCTCCCAGTATGGTAATGGTTTCCGGCGGATGAATGGTTTGATGATTGATTGGTTCAGCTTTTGACGTCATGGCATCCTGTAATGGTATCTGAAAATGCGATTTATATGTCCGCGGCGTAATCATGCCGTTACGCGGAAACGTGGTCCAAAGTTTCGCCCCGCACGCGCTCGGTTATGGATTTCCGATACGCTTCATAGCGCTGGCGGATGCCGCCATCCGACAATCCCAAAATCGCCGCCGCCATCAGCGCCGCATTAATTGCCCCCGCTTTGCCGATGGCCAATGTTCCCACCGGCACACCGCCGGGCATTTGCACAATTGACATCAGCGAGTCCAGACCATTAAGTGCGGCACTTTGAATGGGGACTCCCAAAACCGGCAAAATCGTTACGGCGGAAATCATGCCCGGCAGATGGGCCGCTCCACCGGCACCGGCGATGATAACGGCCAGCCCGCGTCCGGCCGCCTGCTGCCCATACGCGATCATATCCACCGGCATCCGATGGGCGGATACCACTTTGGCTTCAAAAGGTATTTCCAGTAGTTCCAGCGTTTCCGCCGCATGGTGCATGGTGGGCCAGTCCGATTTGCTTCCCATGACAATGCCCACAAGGGGCGTTGCAGTCTTGGTTGGTGTTGTCATAACCGCTCCCGGTAAGCCGCTGTCCCGTCACGCCGGGACCGATTCGCGTTCGTCAACAATACCCTGTACTATAACATTTTTCGTGAAATACGCCTTCCAAATGTGATTCCACCCCGGAGCCTTTGGCAGTCTTCGCGGAAATATCACCGGTGTTCGCTGGATATATTTGCAACTTTATGGGAAAATGCATGGTTGAAATCGGTTGAACCCTCCGAATCAATGGGGTTCGGAATCTGAAAGCAACCGGTTGGTGGAAAATTTATTTGACACGCAGAGCGTGGGCGGATAAAAAACACCCGATTTAACCGCGGGGCGGATGTCTTGCTTTGGAGGCTATTGCATGAAGCGGTACGCGCCACTTTTACTTATCGTTGGCACAGCGGCCATGTTACCGATGTTGGCGGGTTGTCAAACCCTGACTGATACGCCGGGGCAAAACGCGGTCCGCGTTGGTCACGCCATGGCGACAGATTGGCTGCAGGTTCCGGAAAATGCGGAACAAGTTCTCATGCTAAACCGTCCAACTCAGTTGTCAGACAAACCTGTGCCGTTGCAGTAACCGGTTATTGCCTGTTTATTCGCATTGCCAGGCTTTCTGATTGATCGACGGCGGACGTGTTGGCACCTTTCTTTTCTTGCGTTGGCCGGCCGGGTCTTTCAGATGCCTTTCCGATTGTGTTGTTCTGGCGATTCGTGCACCGGTTCATTTGCCTGCAATTTTTATTGGTCAGTTTGCCTCTTTGAGCCGATAATGATCTCGTTGGCCTGAAAGGCGCATCGCCGGTTCGGAAAATCGGACTTTTCAGGGTGGCGGTTGTAATTTCCGCCGCGGAGATGCTGGTTGGACTTGGTGTCATTGACAGGCATTTTTTGTTGCCGAGGGGTTTCTCTAATGATGAAGCGTTTTATTCTCTTCCCGCTGGCGATTGCCGGTTCTCTCTGGCTGGGCGGATGCAGCAGCCAGTCAAACTCATCAACCGCCATTAATCATTATGTACGCGGTGAGTTGGATGCTCAAAGCGGCAAAACACAGAAGGCTCTGGCTGAACTCACGCAGGCGATCAGTCAAAATCCGAATATGGTTCTGGCTTATGAAGCCCGGGGTGATATTTATCGCAAACAGGGACAGATCCACAACGCCATTCATGACTATCAGCACGCTGTAACCTTGAATCCAAAAAGTTTTCACGGCTGGTATGAACTCGGTGTAAGTTTCCAGGCGGTGCATAACTTCCAAAGTGCGGTAAACGCCTATCAGCACTCCCTGGAAGTCGAACCGAAAAATGCCAACGCCGCCATGAATCTGGCCGTGGCCTATGCCCAGACCGGGCAGCCCCTATTCGGCGTTATTTATGGTCGTCGGGCCTTATCCAATGGCGCAAATTCCTTCGCATCTTTAGCCAACCTTGGTGCCATTTATGCCGAAGCCGCCAATGTTGATCCCAAGTATGGCCGGAAAGCACTGCATTATTTCAAATCCAGTCTGGAGTTAAAGCCGCATCAGTCGGCAATATATCTGGATATGGCTGCGGTGTATCTGCAGGGCAAACAGTACGCCATGGCTTCGCGCGTACTGAAGACCGCGGGCAAACTTGCTCCATCGGCGCTGGTGCAGGAACGGCTCGGATATGCTTATTACCGCATGGGTAATTTGCCGCGCGCAAAAGAAGCATATCATGCCTCATTGAAGCTCAATGCCAATTACCCGCCGGCCCTCAATGGTCTTGGCGTGGCGGATATGGCCATGGCGTTGCAGTCGGAAAGCGGTGCCCCGGCGTTGCGCCGCAAAGCGATTGCCTATTGGCGACGGAGTCTTGAACTGAATCCGGATCAGCCGCTGATTGAAAAGCTCGTCAAGCGTTTTTCGCAATCATCGCAATAGGGCGGGTGGCTTGCCGGCCCTCGCTTTTCACCGCCCTGATCCGGGCGAGACAGGAATACAAAACGCATGAACCCGCTGGAACGACTGCGAAAAAATATTCAAACCGTATTCTTCGGACGTCCCGAAGTGGTCACACATCTGCTTGTGGGATTGCTCGCGCGGGGCCATGTGCTTATTGAAGATGTTCCCGGCGTGGGCAAAACGGTTCTGGCCAAGGCGCTGGCCCGAAGCATCAACTGCCAGTTCAGCCGCATTCAACTGACCCCGGATTTGTTGCCCAGCGATATTCTCGGCGTCTCCGTTTATAATCAGGAAAGACAGGAATTCACCTTCAAACCCGGCCCGATTTTTGCCAATATTGTTCTCGCGGATGAAATTAACCGTACCACGCCGCGCACGCAAAGCAGCCTTCTGGAGGCGATGAACGAAAATTCCGTCTCGGTTGACGGCCAGACGCTTCAGCTTCCGTGTCCTTTTATGGTTGTCGCAACGCAGAATCCCTTCGAGTTCGAAGGCACCTATTTTCTGCCTGAAAATCAGTTGGATCGCTTTCTGCTCCGTATTCAGTTGGGCTATCCGGAGCGCGATCGCGAACTGGCCATTCTACGCGAACAGCCGGGACAGCACCGCCTTGATACATTGGATCCGGTTCTCTCCAGCGAGGAGGTCGAAGCTCTTCAAGGGCAGGCCGCACAGGTCAAAATCGATCCGCAGTTGCTGGAATACATGATGGATATTGTCGCGGCCACGCGCAAGCACGAACTGCTGCATACCGGCATTTCGCCGCGCGGTTCGCTGGCGCTTACCCACGCTGTACAGGCCCTGGCCCTGGTGAATAAACGTGATTATGTTACGCCAGATGATATCAAGGAAATGGTCGTTCCGGTTTGCTCGCACCGGGTTATTACCAAAAGTTACATGGCCAACGGCGATATTACCACCGCCGTTCGTATCATGCAGGAATTGTTGCAGAATATTCCCTGCCCCATGTAGTGCCTGCCGCCGTACCGCAGCCGGCCTGGTGCAGCGATTCATTATAATCAAGGCGATCCGCAGCCATGCGAAAACACCGGCACATGACGTACTATGAACTGACCTTTACCGGGTTTGTTTTCGTCGGCGTTACATGCTTTGTGCTGATCGCGGCTCTGAACAGTCAGAACAATATTCTATTCTGGGCGCTGGGAATTGTACTGGGAACGCTTCTGATATCAGCGGTGCTCGGTGATCTGCTTTTGCGGCGCCTGGAAGTCACGCGATCCGTCGGGGAGCACGCCGTGGCCGGTGAGCCGATGGAGGTGCATTACCGTCTCGTGAATCATAAAATTCTCTGGCCATCCTGCGCTATTCGCATTACCGAAGCCCGCTTCCTCGGCGCGGTATCGGTTATTCCCGAAGGGTATTGTCTGCATCTCGGGCCGGGCCAAAGTACGCTGGTAATGACCCACCTGGTGCCGACCCATCGGGGAATTATCGAGCTGCGCGAACAGCGCGTCTGCTGTTCATTTCCGTTTGGATTTCTCAATCGGGCGGTGCACGTGCGGGCGCTGCGCCGCATCACGGTGTATCCCCGCATCGGCATGTTGAATCGTGAATTGCTCGCCCGCTCGCGCACGTTTTCCTCCGGCGGGTCTACAACTTCACCGCGCCGCGGCGGATCGGATGAATTTTTCGGGCTGCGCGAATATCAATCCGGTGACAGCATTCGTTCCATCCACTGGCGCCGCAGCGCTCACACCGGCCAATTAATGGTCAAGGAAATGACCACCGATACGCCCCCAACCATTGTTGTTACGCTTGATCTGCGTCATTGGGCAACCGTCCCCAACGGCCCGGCGCTTGCCGAGCGCGCTATTGAACTCGCCGCCGCATGGATGTGCCGCGGATTAATGGATCACTTTTCCGTTGGACTTCAGATTGCCGGCTACAGCCTGCCTACGCCCACGGTAATCACCGCCGGTCGCAGCCAGAGGCAGATACTTCTTGAGTCGCTGGCCACCATTGACCTCGCGGCCATTAAACCAACCGCGCCCGATGCGGTATCGCCGCAGGAAGACCGCACCGCCCGGGAGGCGGAATATGTTGTCATAACTTTAACCGAAAAAACCGCCAGTCTGGATATGGTGCCAACGGGTTGCAATTATACGCTTTTGTGCATGGACGATCCGGACAGCCAATACTGGCTCTATTTCCCGACTCAGCCCGGCCCTTCCGCCGCCATGGCGGGATTTGCCACGCCGGCCGAAAGCTCCACATAGGTCGCCACCGCCACCGCAGAACTCTCACACACCCGGCTCGCAATCCCCAACAGATCCTCCCGCATGGCCGCTGCCTGCTGACGGGTATTGCTATTTGTCGTACCGGAAGTGACGGTAAAGCGATGACCGCAATTTACCAGACCCAACACCCATAGCCGCCCGGCTGACAACTATTCTGCCGGGGAATTGTACCTTTGGGCCTGTGAAAGATTCTGCAAGGTCTTTATGGCCCTTATTCTTGGCTTTCTAACTCTGCCGTTACCGTCACCAGCAGCCAAATCCATGCTCCAATCCAACTCGGCATCGCATATACCCGCCGCACCCAAAAAACAGTTTGCCCGTTGCTTCCCGGGTGTGCCGCGGGGCACCGATCATTGCTCGTGGCACCCCGGACTTATTGTTGAGTTTTCACCGTAGCGGCACGAAGGGGGGGAGGAGTTAGGAATTGGAAGTTAGTTAGAAGGGGCTTGGAAGCGCTGCGCTTTCAATTTCTTCCAGGTTCCAGGTTCCAGGTTCCAGGTTCTGGATTCTGATCCGCGAACTCCAGCGAGACAGTATTATCAGTATATTCAGTATTGATCAGTATTTTCAGTACCTGCCCCGTGTGCCGCCGGGACTCGTTAACGTCCAATGCACTGCATATTGCTCATGCGGCCACAGGCTCTGTACCTTTTGGCGCACAAATCATCGTTGCGCCGCTTCACCCGTGCCGGTAAAGTGAAGCTACCGCGCCGCCCGAAGTTGAGTTTTGCATGAAAAACTCATTTCGCCCACGCTTGACCTGCCGGCGTGCGTCGCCAGGCGTAATAGGCGTCAAGCTCTTTGAGCCCGCCTAAAGTGGGAACTGGGCCGACATGCGGCGTGCGTTGGAAATACATCACCTGCGGATGACCGGTGCTGAACGCCGGCCATCGGGGGAGGCCTTTGCCGTTGGGATTTCCGTATTTGGCGAAGTTCACCCAGTAGGTGGACATGGCATTTGAAATCACCAGATCAGACTTGGTGGTCTGCGGATCCCTGGGGTTGATATGATCAAAGACAAACGGCACTTCCATGGCGTGCCACGACCCCGGCACATTTTTCGGGTGTTGGTCGAAATAATAAAGGAACACCTTGGACTTTGGGCTTTTCGACGCCAGCCGTGCCCACGTCCATGCGGGCCAGCCAAATGCGGCATCGCGGGTCAGGTCGCGAGCGGTTTTGGCAATGTGATTGGTGCCGGGGGGATAGGCTTTCAGCAACGCAGCAGCAAAGGGGCCATAACGCTTTTTAACACCGGCAATGTAATCCGCCCGAGTTTTCGGCGGGGAAAAGCTTGCGCCTTCGTCCGAGTTGTAGCCGATGAGAATCGGCGTGTCGTTGTATTTGCCGGATGCGTAGAGTTTGTACTGATCGTCAGGGATCACCCAGCCGTCAATGATTGGCCAGGCCAGGCCACGGAAAGCCGGGAGTTTGTCAGCCGGGATTTTTCGCAGTTCCGCGATGGATGAGACGCCCGCACTTTTCAGGTAAGCTTCCCCCTCGCGCTGGGCCTCGGCGAGAGTTTTCATATTTTCGCCCGGATAAGTCGTGCGGCGTGGCGGCCCGAAGGAGCCACCGCTATCTGAAATGGCACCCTCAAAAAGTCCTTTTGCCAGCGGCGAGGCGCATAACATGCTGACGGAAATGCCGCCGGCGGATTCGCCGAAGATTGTTACTTTGCCTGGATTGCCGCCGAATGCCGCGATGTTTTTTTTCACCCATTTCAGACCGGCAATCTGGTCGAGCAAACCGTAATTTCCGGAAACGTGGTTGGGGGATTCGGCGCTTAATTCCGGCGTCGCGAGAAATCCGAGTGGCCCCACGCGGTAGGCGATGCTGACAAAAACCACGCCTTTCCGCGCGAGATTCGCTCCGTTGTAGGCCGGGTCGGAGGTCGAGCCCCAGTTGAAGGCGCCGCCGTAAATCCATACGAGCACAGGAAGTTGAGCGCCGGCGGATTTTGCGGGTGTCCAGACGTTCAAATACAGGCAGTCTTCAGAGCCGTTTTTCCCTTGAATGGGCGCTGAAGCAAAGTGCGTGGCCTGCCGGACGCCGGCCCATTTCGCGGCGGGCTCGGGCGCTCGCCATCGCAGATTGCCGACTGGCGGCGCTGCAAATGGTATTCCCAGGTATACCGTCAAACCGTTTTGGAGAAATCCTTGAACCAGTCCATCTTGAATCCTGACCGGGGCGGGCTGCGGTCTTTGCGCCCTGGCATCAGGCACCAGGGCCAGAAGAACAAATGCCGCGATCATTGTGAGCCGGGCTGTCAGCGCGCTTATCGCGCAATACCGGGTTTTATGAGGTTTGCCTGTTTTCGGATTTGACATCGAAGCCTGTCCTCCTTCGCCAGATTCTATCCTGTGGATGGGCCTTTCCGGCCACTCAAACTCGCAATGGGCCTGACCAAGGGTAAACTTTATCCCTCCCTGGACGAAATGCAAATAAATTCACACAAAATTGTTCGGCACAGGGGCAGTCAATTTCATTTCAATTCCTCCACGTCGCTGATTGTCGCGGCCCGGTGCCGCAACAGTCTATTTCACCCGCCGGGCCAATGCTCATTTGCTATCCGGCGTAAAAGCTTCACGAGAATACCCATGAACGCTCTACCGCCGTCATTGTTTTTGGCCCGGCCATCGCGACGAACCGCTGTGCGCCGCATTGCAATGCCCGCATTATGACAGCGGCGCAAAGAGTGCCTTGAGTTCCTCGTCGCTGAGTTTCAGTGGCGCTTGGCCGGTATCATCCAGCAGTCCGGCCACGAGTTCGCGTTTGCGCTGCTGCAGCGCCTGGATTTTTTCCTCCACCGTGCCTTGTGTGATGAGCTTGTACACAAATACGGTTTTATCCTGCCCGATGCGGTGCGCCCGATCGGTGGCCTGATTCTCCACCGCCGGATTCCACCACGGGTCATAATGAATGACCGTGTCCGCCGTGGTCAGATTCAATCCGGTTCCGCCGGCCTTCAGGCTGATTAAAAACAGCGGCACCTCGCCGCGCTGAAACCGCTGTACCGGCGTGTCCCGGTCGCGGGTGTCCCCGGTCAGACGGACAAATTGAATTTTAAGTTCGCCGAGTTTCTTTTCAATGAGGTCCAGCATGCTGGTGAACTGGGAAAACAGCAGAATTTTGCGGCCATCCTCAATCATGGAGGGCACGGTCTGCGAAAGCCAGTCCAGTTTGGCGGATTGCGTCACTTTCTGCGCGCTGGACAGCTTGAGCAACCGCGGATCGCAGCACACCTGCCGCAGTTTCAGCAACGCTTCCAGAATAAAAATGTGGCTGCGCGCCAGGCCCATGCTGGCGATCTGCTCGCGAACGTGACTTTCCATGGTTACACGGATGCTTTCATATAAATCCCGCTGGGCGCCGGAGAGTTCAATTTCCTGCACCATTTCATTTTTCGGCGGCAACTCCAGGGCCACTTCGCTTTTTCGGCGCCGCAGCACCAGCGGCGCTATGCGCTGCGCCAGTGCTTTTCGCCGCGAACTTTCACCGAGTTTTTCTATCGGATCGCGGTAAAGCTGCCGGAATTGCCGATTGTTTCCCAGAAAGCCCGGCATCAGAAAATCAAATATGGCCCAGAGTTCTCCGAGGTGATTTTCCATGGGCGTTCCGGTCAGCGCCAGCCGATGTCGCGTGTTGAGCTTCCGCGCGGCCTGGGCATATTGCGTGTTGGGATTTTTTACCATCTGTGCTTCATCAAGAATAACCAGATGATACGGTTGTTTGGTCAGAAACTCCTCATCGCGCGCCAGCAACTGGTAGCTGGTGACAACCAGATCGTGTTGATCAAGCCGCTCAAAATGCTCTTTGCGTCCCGAGCCGTGCAGAATCAGCACCCGCAAGTCCGGCGCAAATCGCTGGGTTTCCTGCCGCCAGTTCCCCATCAGGCTGGTCGGTGCCACCACCAGCGCCGGACGATCCAGCCGGCCCGCCTGCTTTTCACACAACAGATGAGCCAGCGTCTGAACGGTTTTTCCCAGGCCCATATCATCCGCCAGTACGCCGGAAAGCCGGCAATCCCGCAGAAATTGCAGCCAGGTCAGGCCATGCTGCTGATAGGGCCTCAATGTTGCGGCCAGGCCCGGCGGTGGTTCAGTGGCCGTGGTGGAGGCGGTGCGTATGCGTTTAATAAGATCACGCACCTGCGCACTGCCTGACCATCGCCAGCCGTCCACCCCCGCAAATTGCGCTGCCCGCAACCGGTCCGCCCGCAACGTCCCGCCGGCACTGGTTGTAAATAATTCCATCAGCAGATCGCGGATGCGGCTGAGACGTTCGGGTTCCAGACGCACGTAGCGCCCGTCGGGCAATTGAATTTCCAGCGGGTCTTTCAGAAAGCGTTCACGGGATTGCTCGCCGCGTGTGGCAAATATTTTCCGCAGCAGCGGCACCAGACTGATCCGCACGTTATCAACCACAATGCCCAGATCCACGTTGAACCAGTCGTTCTCCGAATCTTCCACGGCGTTGGTTTCCATGAACCAGTCTTCAATCTCCGCCCGGCGCAGTTTGCACGAAGTGTCATATTCAATCGTCCAGCCTGCCTGTTCCAATGTCTTCATGGGGCCTGATATCCAGGCCAGCCACGTTTCCAGATTGTTATTATCCAAAGCCCAGACATAAGTTATTTTATATGTATTGGGGATCATCAGTTCGCGCTGATCTTTTAAGCGAAGCGCGGTGCGCTTTAATTCCTCAACGCGCCGCCGTTCCAGCGCTATATTGCGCTTAATCACATAACGCTGGCCGTTGATAAATGTATCCAGCGTGGGTTCCTGATTTCCGCTGTTCACCTGCACCGGACCGTAGGTAAAATGGACGACGCCCCAATGAACAAAATCAGCCACATCGGCGTCTTCTTCGCTGGAAAAGCCCGCCACCCCACGCCACAGCCCGCTGTGGAGCGTAAGCGTTGTTTTCGATAGTTCCTGGATAAGTTTGGCCTCCGGTATCGGCGGCGGCGGCGGCAATTGCAGCGATGCCGAAAAACTGGCTATTGCCTTATGGAATCGCGGCTCAATGGGCGGGGCGGAAAGCCACTGTTTTGCCACCTTCGCCGGTACATCCAGGGTGATTGGTCCGATCACATCTTCCTCTGCGTCGTAATAGATCATCGGCGAGCCGACGAATACCTGAGCCGGCGGATCAACCGTAATGCAGGTTTGCTGGCGAAGATCCGTTTGCGTGATCCATCCGGCCTTTCCCGGGCGCGCTGCGCCCCAACTCAGCGGCCGCACGGTAATATTCTTGAAATAGCAGCGTCCGGTAGCCACCACTTTTTCCAGCGCCTGCGTCGCAAATTCATCGGCAATCAGTCTTGTTTCATACGCACTCTGGGACGTAAATCCCAGGAACATACGGAATATATAAATGTCCTCATCTTTTACAAAAGTGCCCAATTTTCTGTGATTATATGGTTCATAGGGGCGCGGCGACCGGGGAATGCCATCTCTCGAAAGCTGTGCCTTCATCACGTAAATGGCCAGATAGTGCTGCTGGTGGGCATGGGGGGCCAGAATATAGATGATCCGCGATTTGTCCGAAGGCTTTTTTCGAATTTCTCCCCGCTCGTCACCCTGCGCCCGTATATCGCGTAATTGCTTTTGCCACTCCTGAATGCTCCATGGAACGGGTTCCTCGGGCACGGCGTTGCTGCTTGCCGAATCTTTATCCGCGGAGTTCAAATCAATTTCCGGGTTTGCCGCTGCAGCCGCGGGGCGCTCTTCCGGATGGCGCTGGAAATAAGCCTCCTGTTCGGCAATCTCCTTCTGGAATGAGGCAATCGTATCCGCTCCGCCGATGGCAATGAGCAAAGCCGGAGCATGGGGGCATCGCGTATGAGCTCCGCATTGGCAGAAGTAATTCAGAAGCGTCTGCCCGCCTTCGCTTGTCTGCACCAGAATTTTTACCGACAGAAGGGTATTGTCATCTTCCTTGACGATGCCGGAAATGGTTGAAAAAACAGGATCAAATTCAATGCGGCTGACCCGTTTGACGGAAAAGAGCCGGGACGCTTCAGCAATGACCTCCGGCGTAAAATTTCTGGCGAATTCTCCAAGGTTGGTGGTCATGTGGTAATGTGCGCCCTCAATCGTGTACAGGTATTTCCCGGCCCGGCACCTGTCGAATTCATTTCAATTCCGGCCATTGCGTGGACAGAAGTTCAGGCAGTTTAAGCTTTTCCCCACATCGTGGCAATTTAGTCGGGCAAAGAAACCGAACCGCTGATAACGCG
Organism: Planctomycetota bacterium; assembly: GCA_021810145.1. Taxonomy (GTDB): domain Bacteria; phylum Planctomycetota; class Phycisphaerae; order WQYP01; family WQYP01; genus JAMDCX01. The sequence continues at coordinate 39,067 of JAJZJL010000019.1, forward strand.
GATGGCGCGGATACGAGGGGGGGTGTAATATGACTGCTCGTGACGCAGTCGCTCAAGCAGGCGTGGAACCCCGGACCCGGGCGCATGCTCCCATGCAACGAAACCGATATACATTATCCGCGTGATCCGCTCAGAGAGTTTACCCCGTGCGCGCCGGGGCGGTCCCCGTCCGTGTTTTGCCCAATGAAAAGACCGCTGATAACGCGGATGCCGCGGATACGAGGGGGGCGTGTCGTTGCTCGGAACGCAGTCGCTCAAGCAGGCGTGGAACCCCGGACCTGGGCGCATGCTCCCATGCAATGAAAGCGATATCCATTATCCGCGTTATCCGCTTAGAGAGTTTACCCCGTGCGCGCCGGGGCGGTCCCCGGCCATGTTTTTGGCCCGACAAGAAAGACCGCTGATAACGCGGATGCCGCGGATACGATGGGGGGCGTTACCTGCGAAGTTCCGGCGGTTGGCGCACCACTCTTTTCCATTGCAACTTCACATCCTGAAAGTTCAGGAGGATCGCCAGTTGTAAATTCGTGATGGCAAGGTAACCGGCCATTTGCGCAAAATGCGCTGGCGTAAAGGCGGAAACAACTTTGGTATCCGCCAGAACCAGTTCATCAACAATTATATCTGGGATCAGTTGGCCGATAAGGTGGCCACGATACATTACCGAAAATCGCTTTTGCTGCTGCACGCGGTGTCCGCGCGACTTGAGTTCGAGGATCAAAGCTCTTTCGTAAAGTTTTTCATCAAGCCCTGGCCGGAGCTCATTGAGCACCGCCATTGCGGCCCCGATGATCTGCCCGCTTAACGTCTCATGTACTATGCCCAGCTTCAATCTCTGTCACTCCCGTTGCGACCGCTGTTGTATAATAATTGGCACCGAGCACTTCCCGCGCGAGGTTCGTGCACGATGCAATCCGTTGAGGAAATTCCTCAAGCCAGCAAGCCAACATTCTACCCCAGCGATTGGTGAAAAAAAACGCAGATGGCTCGCATGCTGGAAAATCACATCCTCGCCCATAATGCGGCCTTCAAAGCCCGTAAAAACCCCGGGACGATGTATTCCTGTCCCGTTCACGAAATCCATTATCCGCTCAGAGAGTTTACCCCGTGCGCGCCGGGGCGGTCCCTGTCCGTGTTTTTGGCCCAACAAGAAAGACCGCTGATAACGCGGAGGCCGCGGATACGATGGGGGGCGTGTCGTTGCTCGTGACGCAATCGCTCAAGCAAGCGTGGAACCCCGGACCTGGGCGCATGCTCCCATGCAACGAAACCGATATAGATTATCCGCGTTATCCGCTCAGAGAGTTTACCCCGTGCGCGCCGGGGCGGTCCCCGTCCGCGCCGGGGCGGTCCCCGTCCGCGTTTTGCGTAATGAGAGAGACCGCTGATAACGCGGATGGCGCGGATACGATGGGGCGGGGGGGGGTGTAATATGACTGCTCGTGACGCAACCGCTCAAGCAGGCGTGGAACCCCGGACCTTAGCGCGTGCTCCCATTCAATGAAAGCGATATCCATTATCCGCGTTATCCGCGCCATCCGCGGTGCTCCCCGCTTTTTCCGATTTGGTGCGATGTAAGCATTTGTGAGGCATCCCGATGCACTGAAAATCATTATAATTACCAATTCTTCGTGAAAAAATATTTTTGAATGTCTTCAAAAAACCCAATAAAACAGCGAATTTCGTCCGTGTGGTAATTAAGTGGTAAATGGTAAATAAATATTGTGATTTTTTTCTTGACATTTGCTATGAAGCGATGTAGACTTCTTTCAGCAAATGAATTGAATGACTGGCAAGGCTGCGGTCAAGTAAATTGAAAATCGCCTCTCCAGTCAGGCGCGTGACGGGAAAAAGTGAATATGTGTGTCGCAAAGCGCTCTAGACCTGCGTTGGGCTGTAGTGCAAGTGACAGGAAAATTCCGCAAAGCATTTTTTTAGGAGGTGCTTTTATGAAAAATCCCAAAAAACATCAGGGATTCACCCTCATTGAGCTGCTGGTGGTGATTTCCATCATCGCACTGCTCATCGCTCTGTTATTGCCAGCGCTGGCAAGGGCAAAAGATGAGGCTAACTCGATCGGCTGCCAGGCGAAATTGCGCTCGCTCGGCCAACTAACGCTTGAGTACGCGTCGTCTTACGAGGACGCTATTCCGCCAAGTTCGGTTAATTACGAAGGTACATGGATTGACCTGTTGTTCCAGATGTACGCCGGTCCTCCGGTTACCATCAACGAAAAGCAGCAGTCCGGTGCGGCCGCACCCAATAACGGCTATTGGTTAGGTGCGTGGCACAATGGGTTTATTTCCTTTAATTCCGGCACGCAAGCGTCCGCGTTCGAACAGAAATACAACGGTTTATTTATAGACCCGGCCAGCACACTGCAGGTGGGCCATAATTGGGATAATTCCTACGCCAGCAATCCGCAGGTATTTATCCTGAATCCGAATTATGGTTCGAAGTACCCGCAAATTCAGGTGCTCAAGGCCTCGCAAATTCCCAATCCCGGGCACGTATTCATGATCGCGGACAGTTCCCTCTGGTGGGGCGGCTGGGGCTGGCCTGATTTTGACAATATGCAGTACACGTATCAGCTACAAGCCGATTGCCTTGGGTCGTACTCGGCCACTGCCGATCTGAACCCGGCCTGCTACTACGGCACTGGCAACACAGATCTGCCGGCGGGGAGTAGGTACGCTCCGGGCATCCGCTACCGCCACATGGAGACCAACGCGACAAACGGTAATGCCAATATGGTCTTCGCCGACGGCCACGCGAGCACCGTCCAATACGGGAACCTCCACCCGGAGAATGTGCTGCTGGATCCGAGTATCAATGTATACTGGTCCAATGGCGGAGGAAAGGTAGCATACCCCTACCTGCCGTAAAAAAGCTGGAAGAAATCGCTTAACAAGGGCCACTCGGATACCCGGGTGGCCCTTTTTTTATCCAACCCAAATCCAGCGCAGCCTCAATCGGCCCAAATGGAGTCTCATCTCCCGCCAGGGGGAATAATCTTTGAACCATCAGGCTCTCCGCTGGTATGTAAGGAATAAATTTCAATCGGGCGGTGAAGTGGCCCCATTTGTGCGAGTAAACACCAACCCCGCGGCTGGTTTCCTCTTGCTCGGCAATATGACTCACCAACAGATAGCCAAGCTGTTGCATTCCCAATGAAACATCTGTGTATCCCTCCGCCAAACCAATCCGCTATAGGATTCGCAACTGCTTACTTGATCTCGCCGCCAAGAACCGTGACACCGGCTTGGCGTGTTATTGCGGCCTGTTCGGCAAACCGTGTGCTACCTGGGCATGATTCGGAGCGTGATAAATTGCAATGAACGCAGCACGGGCGGCCGGGTCAACGCTTGGGGGTGATGTCCGAATAATCCGGTATGAAATAGAGCGGCTTTTCCGCCTTGCCGCCACGCCACGTGAACCACCGCATTGCTGCGGCCGGCATTATAGAGGCGGACCATCAGTCCGCCATGCGGATCGGGATGGCAGGCTTCCACCAGCACATTCGATGGTGTTACAGTCAACATCGGTGCAAAGACTTTGGCATGAGGAGCAATCAACGCGGTAACCAGCGGCTGCTGGGTATCAACGCCGAACCGCTGGGCCGCCGCCTGAGAAAAAGCGCCGTGCGGTCTTAAAACATAGTGAAATACCGTCATGCCGCTTTGGAATGCTCTATAATTGGTGCGCCAATAATTGTTCATAACATAGGAGAAAACCGTGGAACCGGCGGCCACATGAGGCGGGGAGGGTTGTCCATGCTCCACGGTTACCGAGGTGATGCGCCCGACATCAAACATCGGCGCATCGATGCTGGCCCAGGTAACGCCAAAGCGGTGGCTTGAAACATCCACCCATCGATTTTCCGTAAAGGAATTCTTGTGCGCCCATTTCAGTTGGTCCTTGCCCAACTGTATGACCGACCATGGTTCATCGTAGCGGACGATGCCATGGCTGATCGCAAAGGGAAAACCCAGGTAGACTGCTTCGTGTTCCGGATAGACCTGCTTTTTATCCAGCAGGTCAGAGATATAAACTTCTTTCCTGCCTGCCACCAGCGAAATCCGGCGGATCAGAATATGGCAGCCCGGCGCAGATGATCGAACTTCAAGTTCTGCCACCAGCGGGCCGTCGGCAAGAATCCGAATCGCCGGTCGGCCGCTGCGCAGAGTCTGCGTGTTATGGGCACCCAGCAGATAAATATAATCATTGAGCCCGCGTGCGGCCGCATTGTTCTCATTGACCAGATTCCCGGCTATTCCTTTCACATACATACTGTCAATGGCACCGGTGGCGGAACTCACGTGCAACCGGATCAGTCCGTTGGACAGCGTTGTTCCGCTGGCCCGCGCGGGTATTAAGTCAGGGAAGGCGGCAGGGGCGCGACCTGGGGCGACATAATATCGCCGCGCCGCCAGGCCCGGTATATGACGGGCCAGAAACACCAGCGACTGATCAGCCATGCGCTGGCATGGAACCGGCTGATTCCTGGCGTTCATCACATGAATGCCGCGCACCCAGTGCTTCCAGGATCTCGGCGGCACTGCTGGGGTAGCACCATGCCGCACTACCAGTGCTCCCCGCGCCAGAGCCAGCGGCGGCGGTACGGTAACCAGACTGCTGCGTGTCCAGTTGCAGGTGTTAAACACGCCAAACCACGGCGACCAGGCCGGCGCGTGCAGCGCGTGCTTCACATGCCGTCGCAGTACATTGGATAAATGCAGCGCTCGCCGGGCGTAGCGCTTTTTCCACGCCCATTGTTCCCGGGTAAACGTGCGATAGGGTCTGGTCCAGGCGCAGTCCGCGCCCCAACTGTGTTCATCGAAAAGCAGCACATCCTGCCATGCCCGGTCGAAATCGCCCGCCGGATAGGCTGGTGCCTGAAGCATGGACCATAGCATCTGGTCTTCGGAAAGCCTGTTGCCGGCCCGGCGGTTCATCGCGGTGGCACGTGCCGCTGACGCGGCTCCGTCTTCCCAGTAGCCGTTGTAATCTCCGGTATATGCCGGCAATTTCCGTCCATATTCGGCCACCAGTGCGCGGAATGCCTGCCGGGTTGTCGCAATCACCAGGCGCGGTGAAGCATGGCCCGCATTCCACCGGGCGACAAACCGGGACAGGTTTGGATCCGGTGGACCGTTATCACCAATCGTCCAACGGGTATAAATCATCGAATATGGGAAGTGCGGAAAATCGGCGGCAAAATCGTTAATAAAATGCCGCAGGGCCGCCGCATCCCGGTGGTAATTCGCCGACATGCCACCGGGCCGATGCGGCGCGAAAGCGGACTGATATCCGCGGCAGCTCTGCCACACCAGCACGCGGCTATGGCCCGATGGAGACAACCAGTAAAAGGGTTGATTGTTCCATTGCTGCGAGTACCCGCGGTTCGGACCCCAGGACCAGTATTTAACCCCGGCTTGATGCAATACCGGCACCATGCCCCAGGTGTACGCCGGGACATCGCTGATCATCGCCGAGTCAATCGATACATGACAGGTTCGCTCGAAATCTTTGGCATAGGCGATGTAATGCAGCAGTTCTTCCGGCTGGCATAGACCGGTTAATTCATTGTCGTACAATGCGTCAAGCCCGATATGGCCGTCGGCGACAGCCGCGAAAAAATCCTTTTTTTGCTTGGGCGTGGCGATTTTCATAAATTGCCGCGCTTCAATCATACACTCCAGGTTCCAGCGGAACTGCGCGTCCGGCGGTTCATGGCGCGTTTCTCGAATCAGCCTTAGCGCCTGGATGATGTAATCCGCATGCAGCCGCAGCGCCACCGGCTGGTAGTATTTAAACCCGACATCCGTATGTGAATGCGGAAGTATAAAAATGGTAAATGGTTCAGGTGCCGGAACCCTCAGCACGCAGCGCACCGCAGGGTGTCCCGGAATGGAAATATCCAGCGGCAGTGATCCCGGCTTGTGCGGTCGTGGTACGGAAAGCGTGTAACGGCGCAGTCCGGTTTTCAGCATTAATTCCGTGCTTCCGGCACCGATGTGAACGATCCCGTTAGCCGCTTTGCCGATGCGCAGAATATGTAATTGAACCCTGATTTGGTTCGATCGCTGGGCGATGTACCGTGAATCCGTCGCCGCGTGTTCAAGTACGACAGTATTGTGCACAACAGCCAGCCGGTCCGCACCGGGCGCATACAGGGCCAGCGAATGGTAAATACCCCACGATCCGGCCGTTGATCGGATCCGGATCAGGTTGTCGCCGACATGCAGTGCCGATGCGGGAAACACAGCGCGTAGAATATAGGGCCGGCCCTGCCGGGGGTGTCCCATCAGCGGCGCATTGGATCGTCCGCGCGGTGTCCGAAATACATGGCTCCACGCGTCATTGATCTGCATGCGAAATCGGGGTGGGTGAGCCGGTTGCAGGGCGGCAAAACGCACTACCAGCGTCGCCCGGCCTGCCGCTGCCTTTGTCAGGCCGAAAACCACCACAAACGTGTGCTGCCGATGACCGGCCCAGCCGTCCTGCGGTCCCGGCTGCACGTAGGGCCAGGACGTTTTCGGATCGCTCTTGCCGATAACCAGAAAGCCATCATGCTTATAATGCCGCCAGCCGTCCGGTGCCAGGGCAAAGGCCGCGTCGGTCCATGGTGTTGATGTTCCGCCAATATGCCACAGTTGCTTCATCGCGCCGCCGGTCGGCGCAGCTTTAAGCATAATCGGCCAGGTTAACAGTATCAGAACCGGAATCACAAGCGGCGCAATGGTCCGCCCCATCCATCGGATGCCGGGCCAGAGGCATAAGCACAGGTGATCGGGCAGCTTGATCAACCGGATAGCGGATGTATCCACCATTTGACGTTGATCACGCATGATTGCTTACTCGCTGTTACAGCCTCACCGCCGCCGGATTGGCCGGTATTGGCATCGCCTGGTTCGGCGGGGACCCAGTGCGGCTGTTGCCGTGCGGTAGTTGGTGAATTCCAAACCCAGCCGGCCGCGTCCCGCGGAACCGCAGCATTCGTTTGCGTGCACTTATCGGCTCAGCGACGGCGGACGGTCCGCCGTCGCGGCACCCCAGGACTGATCCGGTTGCGCACCGAGATCAAACGTCAGATGCCCGCCATGGGTAATGGCACCGACCGGCAACCAGCAATGGTGCTGCGGCCGGCCATTGAGTTTCACGCTTTGGATATACGGGGTCGACGCCGGTTGAGCCGTAGTGGTTATGACAAGGTGTTTTCCCATATACGGTGCCCGCAGATGCACCACAATTTTCGGAAACACCGGGCTGCAAAGTTCATAGGCGCCGCTGGCCGGGTCGACGGTGTAAAGGCCCATCATGCTCATGACCGCCCACGATGACATTTCGCCGCAGTCGTCATTACCCGGAACACCGTTGGGAGACAACGTATAATTCTGCCGCAATATCCGGCGAACCACATATTGTGTTCTCCACGGTTCGCCGGAAAAATTGAACTCGAACGGGGCCTCCAGATCCGGTTCGTTATACGGATTGTAATACTGCGGTGCCCAGCGGGGTGTGCGATAGGCAAAAAAAGCGTCAAGCCGCTTGTTGAACCGTGCCTGGCCCACCGCGTGCACCAGCCAGGCCATATCGCACGGTGCCAGCCATTGATACTGCCAGCCGGACCCTTCAATAAAGCCATGCCAGTACTGCGCAGGGTTAAAATCCTTGACCCATTGACCATTGGTCAATTTGGGGCGGAAGAAGCGATCGGAATGATTAAAGACATTGCGGAAGTACAAGGCCCGCTTATAGAGAACATCCGCCGCCTGCGTTTTGCCCAGCGCTTTGGCCAGATCGTAAAGCGAGGCATAGGCAATGCAATCTTCCTGAAGCTGCGATACCGAGCCATACCGCACCTTATCATTCGGCACATAGTGCAGTTTGTTGATCCACTCAATGCCAGCTTCACCTTTGTACGCATGCCCCGGCGGGGGAGCCTCGGTGGCGTCCTTGTACATCCCCTGCCAGGCGGAATGGATGTCAAAACCGTGCAGACCATCCAGATATGCGGTGCACATCGCTGTGGTCAGGGGGCTGCCGCACATGACATTGGTGTAATGATTGATCTGCGGCCATCGGCCGATCCAGCCGCCCTGCTGGTACATCAGGACAATGGACTGGCACATATCTTCCATTCGCTTTGGCGCAATAAGCGCCAGCAGCGGCATTTCACTGCGGTATATATCCCAACCCGAATAGTTGCAGTAAACCTCATGGCCCGCAGGGACCTGGTGAATTTTGCCGTCAAAGCCCAGATAACGACCATCGGCATCACTGAAAATGCTGGGCATTAACAGGCTGTGGTACAAAGCTGTGTAGAATTCAATGCGTTGCGACGGCTGTCCGCCGAAAACGTGAATAACGCTTAAAGCACGGTTCCAGGTGTTGAATGCGGCCTGGCGAATGGCGTTGAAACGTTTACCCGCGACTTCCTGTTGGAGATTGTTCTTCGCGCCGGCCAGATCAACATACGAAATACCCACACGCACGGTCACG
>JAJZJL010000147.1 GCA_021810145.1 Planctomycetota bacterium
TCGCCATACCGAGGCTTCGCCGCCAAGGATTGCTCCCCACAACGCCCGGTTGGCTACATGGCTAACGGATCATTCCATGATGAACTCCTTTCAGTTCACAAGACACAGATGGTTTCACTGACGCACCAGATGACGCAAATTCTGAAGTTGCTGTTCATATTTTGTACGTTTGGCCAGGTAGCCGAAACCGTCCATGCGGATTAACATAGGGTTTGTATGGCGAAAGTCCGGAGAAAACGATGAAAGTCAAGCAGATATTATCCAGGTCAGCAATGGTCATTGCTTTGGGCTGCATTCTTGTGGGCGGGCTGCTGGTGCCGGCGCAATCGGCCCGGGCGAATACCGATATGTTCCAGCCCATCGGCAGCGCCGCACGGGCCATCGGCATTAATGGCCGCGGCTTTACGATTCATGGCAAACATGTGTTTATCTGTTCGGGCAGTTTTCATTACGCGCGGGTGCCGCGGGCCTTGTGGAAAGACCGGCTGCTTAAAATGAAACGGGCCGGATTTAACACGGTACAAACGTATGTGTTCTGGAACTTCCAGGAACCCAAGCCGGGCGTTTTTAACTTTCATGGCCGGGCGAATCTGAACGCTTTTTTGAAATTAATACACAAAATGGGGATGTACGCGCTGGTGCGCTGCGGCCCTTATGATTGTGCCGAGTGGGATGATGGCGGCTATCCGCTGTGGCTGGCTTTTCAAAAGGGGGTACTGGTCCGGGAATCTGATCCGGCATTTATGAATCCTCTGCGGCAGTTCTGGAATCGTCTGCTGCCGATTGTAGCCCGCAACCAGATCAACCATGGTGGAGCGGTGATCATGGTACAGTTGGAAAATGAAGATCCCCAGGGTTGGGGCACTGTCATACCCAATGAGTATTTCCGTGATTTATATAACATGGCCCGGCAGCACGGCATTGAAGTTCCGATGTTTTTCAGCGGCATGCATCACGGCTTTGATCCGGCCGGTCATAATCCGTGGAATGATGCCAGCCGCACCAGCCCCTGGTATACAACCGAATTCTGGTCTTCGAGAACCTGGTATCATGGGTACGGTGCCATGAGCAGGCCGCAGCAGGTGCAGTTGAACCGGGGCATCTGGAAAATCATTGCCTTCGGCGGGTCCGGCTACAATTTTTATATGCTGGTGGGCAGCACCAATTTCTGGCTGTGGAACGACAATGAACTCGCCGCCTGCTATGACTATTCCGCGGCCATCGGGCAAGGTGGCGATTTACGCCCGATTTATTACAACATGAAGCGTGCCAATTATTTTGCCCGCAGCTTTTCCAATATTCTTGAGAACAGCACCAATGCGGACGAAAAGTACCGCGATTTTTCCACCGCTGTGCGCGTACTGGCCCGCACAGGCCCGGCGGGAACCATTGTGTTTCTCGATAATAATTCGCATGATGCGGTAACGGCCAAATTAAAAGATGGCATCGCGTTGCGTATTGCGGCACGGGCGATCCGCCCGATTGTGCTTCACGCGCCATTGAACAAGACCTGGTCCATCGTGCAATGCGACTCCCGCATTTTTGGCGTACAGCATGAAAAGCATGTGACCACCGTGGTGGTGTATGGCCATGCGGGCAATAGAGCGCGTATTTCCTTCGGCAGTAAACACATGGCGAAACTGGGAGAAAATATGGCTCAATTGGCGTCAAGCAGGGGCGATATCTTTGCCGTTCATGCGCGCTTTCCATCCGGTGGCACACCGACTATCGCCACAGCAAGCATCGGCCCAAACACCTTGCGTGTGCTGCTTGAAAATCGAAGCATGGAAAAACACACCTGGTTTATTGAATCGAAAGCCGGCACATTCGTGGTGGTTGGTCCGGCTTATGCCGGGGCGATTAGAGATGTGCATGGCAAGCTGATGCTCGCCACCGATACGCCGCTGGGACAAGACGTTGCCGATGCGATTCTGTATGGCGATGAAAGCGATCCCATCGTGTTGCCAGGCACCGCACATCCAACCGCGTCGCTGCCGACGCCTCCGAGCATTCATAACTGGCGGTTCACAAGCATCACCCACCCGGCACAAGAGCATTTCAAGACCACGGGCTGGCTGGCATCGCCGAATCCAAAGCCCATGGGGGCGGATGGTATTGTCAGTCCGTGGTGCTGGTATCGTGCCTGGATAACAGCGGAACACAGCGGAAAATATCAGATTGAATTCCGCCATGCCTCGGACCTGGCATCCATTTTTGTAAATGGCAAATATCTCGCCACCATCACCCATCCGGCAAGTGTCCCGGTTCGGTTGCATAGCGGCCGGAATCTTGTTGCGGTATTTACCGCGGAACATGGCCGAACCAAGCTGTACAATTATCTTGGCCCGATCAACAGAGTTCTGGCGAAAGGCATATGGGGCAATGTTATGCTGGAGCAGGCCCCGCTGAAAACCATTCCGCTTCAGACGTGGCAGGTCAAAGCCATGTCGCACCATTACATTGCGGACATTCAGGCGGTTCAACAGGGTTATCATGCCGGCACTGGCTGGCGGAGCATTTCCACCGGAACCGATTACTTCCACGGCCGCGTGGGTTTTGCGTGGTACCATATGACATTGCCGAACACCGCCAATGCGGCGGCCCGGGTCAGTTTCACGGATGTTGATGACAACGCCACGATATTTCTTAATGGGCATGAGATATTCACGCACGACGGATTCGGACAGGCCTTTCAGGTGGTTTTAACCAAGTACTGGAAAACATCAGGCCCCAATGACCTGGATGTGTTGGTGCAAAATACCTCCGGTGCCGGTGGAATCATGGGAACGGCGGCATTGCAATTTTTCCCATCCGGCGGCATTGAGAATATCACGCACTGGAAAATGCGCGACGGCTCCGGGCTTAAACATGGGGATTCAGCCTGGACACCACTGGCAGGAGCTTCCATCCGTAGCGGTCCCCCACGGCTTTTTAAGGCCACATTTAATTGGACTGCCAACGCGAAAGCTCATGCGGTTCTGCGCGTCTCATACACCGGATTGTCCAGCGGTCACATTATTGTCAATGGCCATGATTTGGGTTTGTATCCGGACGCGACCATGCCGATGGGACTTTATATTCCATCGGTCTGGCTCAAAAAGGGACGCAATACGGTGAAAATACTCGATGAGCGAGGCCATTTGCCGCAGCAGGTCCGTGTTGTCATTGAAAAAGCCGCCAGCCGGGTACGAGCGACCTTGGAGCAGAAGTAAGGCGGCCTGATTTCCGGGCGACAAGCCCCGGCGGCCTGATTCCTGTTATGCCTGGAAGCGGGCGGCATTTCCGGCGATTTCCATACCGGCCCTGCGATCGCTGCGATTGGATCCTAATCAGCATTTGGTTGCTGTACCATTTTCCCGGCGCAAACATGGGCGTTTTCAACTGGCTCGGTACAAGCGGCGCATACACGAATCATCGCGCCTGCGCTGACGCCGGGGCGATATACGTTGCGCCGTCGGGCGAGGTTGATATCTCGCGTTCGGGGGCAACCGACCGATTCCACCGCTATTGCAGAGGCCAATGATCCGTGCGGAACGGCAACACCGGCATGCCTGCTTTATCCATAAGATTCGGCTGAGCTTTGCAGCTCCATGCAAAGCGCACCGCTGCCGGATGCGCCACCTGCACCGCGGATACGGCCACAGAGTTGCCGATTATCTTCGCCTTTGCCGGCACAAAAACGTGATTGGCACCCGCGATTTCAAACCAGTTCAGCGGCTTATTATTCCGACTGGCCAGGCCACCGACAACATCCGTGAAATCAATGATGATCCTATCGCCTTCTCTGCGCATGGATTTATACATTGGCCCCACGCTGCGCAGCGATCCATGGCCGTACACCATTTTTTCCGCCAGAAGCGTCAGTCGTTTGCCAACATCCTGTTTATCCCGAAAGTGAATGTTGTGCAGGTTGCCAATATCCATCGTGCCGACCATGCCAACCGCCGGCAATGTCCGAACCGCATTTTCTTCACCCTGCCAGACCAGCGGTACGCCCACGGTGGGTTTGGGATAATGGAAATAAGGCGCAATCTGCACAATTAAAAACGGTGCCTCCGGCATGGCCCAGTTGCGCCGCCAACCCTTGATCATCGCACGTAAGCGCGTACCGTAGATGGGATCATTAACCCAGGCGTTGTTTTCACCCTGATCCCATACGATCCCGCGTATGGCATAGGGAATCAGCGGATGAATCATGGCATTGTATATTGAAACCGGAGCCATATCCGGAGACGGGCGGCTCAAGGTAAACGGATTTTGCGGCCGCTTGATCCGGGGGCGAGCCGGGATTGGCCGCCCCGCCGCACGAGCCTCATGTGCCGCCGCGGACCACGCCGCCATGATCCGCTGGAAATGCCGCAATTGACGATGATATCGCCGGGCCGCCAACGAAAACCATGTTATATCGCCATGCAGAGCCGGGGTGCGGCGCAGAGCGGACATGGGCGTCCATGATTGGATAACCGTACCGCCGTAGGAAGAATCGATGATTCCAATCGGGACGTTTATTTGTCTGAACAGATCACGGCCAAAGAAATAGGCCACCGCACTGAAGCGTTTGACGGTCCCGGGTGAACAGATCATCCAGGAGGCTTTGATATCCGGCCGGGGGTTAGGCGTGTTGTCGCGCGGAACTTTCAACAGATGGATCAGCGGAAAATTGGCTGCTGCAACTTCTTTGCGCGCGTGCAGCGCCCGCGCCCATGAACCATCCACGGGAAACTGCATGTTGGATTGACCGGAGCAGAGCCACACATCCCCCACCAGCACATCATGAATTTCCACGCGATTGCCTGCAACCACCACCATCGTGCGGCCATGAGAGTCTGCCCGCAGCGGCGATAGATGCACCATCCACCGGCCCTTTGCATTGGCGATTGTGGATTGCGATTGACCGGCAAAGCGAACCGAGACACTTTGCCCCGGCGCAGCCCATCCCCATACAGGAATAAGCGCATTGCGTTGCAACACAGCGTGATTGGTAAAGACATGCGGCAGACGCACGGCGGCACTGGCCACCGAGGCAAGGCCACAATACAGCAGCACCAGCGCATAGAAAAACCGTCTGGACATTTGAAGGCTCCAAATTCGGACACGCCAGAGTATCGTACACAGACTTGCGAAAAATTGCAGCCGCCATCAGGTCCACGGTTATAAAAAGAGGGTTGTCAGGCCAAAGTTAAGGTGGCCTGCGTGACGGGATGTGGGGCAGCGGGCCTGGGGGCAATGGTTCCTCGGTCATGCGATGAGATTTGTGCGCGGTTATAGAATGCGAACATCGGCCGCGAGAGTATGCAGCGTTTCAGGGCCTCCGAGGCGGTCGTCCGTGCAGGCGAGCAACCGCAGTTGGCCCTTCAGGTGAATATCCGCGGATGAACTGCCTATCTGTATATCCAGTAAGCCGGGTTCAATCGCAAATTTCCGTTGTTCCGCATCCCAGTACCACAAAGCCTGGGTGTTGTAAGGCAGTGTAAAACTCACGCGGCGCGTGTGGCCGGGCTGCAATTCAACTCGGACAAAGCCGGCAAGTTCCTTGATTGGACGCTTAAACTTTGATCGGGGCACGCGCAGATACAACTGCACCACTTCCGCACCGGCGCGCTTGCCGGTGTTGGTAATATCCGCAGAGATGTGAACGCTTTTCCCGGCGGACAGTGAATCGGAACTGATCCGCAGCAGGCTGTATTTATACGTCGTGTAACTTAAGCCATAACCAAAGGGATACAGCGGATTACCTTCAAAATACATATAGGTGCGGCCCTTGCGGATGTCATAATCATGGAACGGCGGCAACTGATCCACGGATTTGTACCACGTACAACAGGTTTTACCGCCGGGGTTGCAGTTGCCGAACAGCACATCGGCAATTGCCGATCCTTGAGCCTGCCCGGCAAACAAAGCGCTGATTATCGCGGGCAGATGATCCTGCTCCCAATTGATGGCCACGGTGTTATTGCTTGAAACCACCAGCACGGTGCGCGGATTGGCGGCATACACGGCTTTAATTAAGTCATGCTGCGCGCCTGTCAGGGCGGTGTCCTTGCGGTCGTGGCCCTCCCCATCAACCGACGAATTGACCCCACAGACCATGATAACCACGTCAGCCAGCCGGGCGGCGGCAAGGGCATCGTTAAACAGTGCGGTATCCTTAGCCCCGGTAATCGAACAGCCGGATCGATAAATCATTTCCGGCTTTCCGGGCCGGCCGCGCACCGGCGGAGCCAGCGGCAACAACTTAAATTCGCCGATATTAATCAAGTAACCGGTGCCACCGCTGATTTTTAAAAACACTTTGTGCTTGCCCGCAATATCTCGTACCGGCGTGGAAAATGTTTTCCAGTTCTGCCAGCCGCCCGTGCGGGGAATGTGGAGCGTTCCCACAGCCGGGTGATCCAGCGAATCAAGGTGAACGCTTATCGTTCCGCCGGAGCCGCCACTGGCACAATCGATGGCAATGCTGCTTTTTCCCGTAAAGTCCTGCGCGCGGTATTCAATCCACGCACCATTGGTGATGAAGGCAAAAGCCGGCGTACTGCGGCTGGATGTCTGCAATCGCGTATGCTGATACTGCACAGCCTGATCGGGCCAGATGCCGGCACCTGTCAAAGGTACACCCAACACGGCCGCAATACCCTGCAACGGCGAAACCGTTTTTACTGTGCCGCCGCTGTACTGCCCGAGGTGTGTCTGTGCCGCCATGGGACCGATGACAGCCACGGTTTTAAGTTTGGCTTTATCAAGCGGAAGAAAGTCCGCCTGATTTTTCAGGAGAATAATGGACTGCCGGGCTGCCTCCCGTGCCAGCGCCTGGTGGGCCGGTGAATTGATTACATCAAAGCGGATTGCATTGAACGGCACGCTCGATGGAGCGTCAAATTCGCCCAGCAGAAACCGCGCGGTAAGAATGCGGGTTACCGCTTCGGCAATTGCCGCTTCGGTGATGAGTTTTTGTTTTACCGCCAGCGACAGATGTTTCTGCAACGTGCCGCCGCAATTTAAATCGCAACCCGCGTGAATGGCATCCGCGGCGGCTTGCGGCAATGTTTGAGTATAATGATGCGGATTGAAAATGTTATATATCGCATCGCAATCGGATGTGACATACCCGCGAAAGCCCCAGCGATTGCGAAGCAGTTCCGTCAGCAGAAAATGATCGGCACAACAGGGCGTACCATTTACGGCGTTGTAGGCCCCCATAACGGTAAACACGCCGCCGTCAATAACCGCCGTGCGATAGGCCCGGGTGTAATATTCCCAGAAGCTGCGCGGATCCACGGTGGCCGATACACTTTCACGATCAGCGTCTGTATTGTTGCAGATAAAATGCTTGGCACAGGCGGTGGTCTTGAGGTAATTCGGATCATCTCCCTGCATGCCTTTAATAACCTGCACGGCCAATGTGGCCGCGAGGCACGGATCCTCACCGGCCGCTTCTTCGCACCTGCCCCAACGCGGATCGCGGTGCAGGTTCAGCGTTTGTGGAGAATAAAAAGTCAGACTATTGCCCGTGCGATTGTGCCAGGCCCGCGCTTCATCTGACACCGCCGAATATACCTGGCGGTTTAATTCCGGATTCCACGCCCCGGCCAATGCCAGGGGCTGCGGAAAACTGGTCCCTTGAGAATAACCCCGTGCCAACCCGTGCAACGCTTCAGACCAATATTGATAACGGCTAAGCCCCAATCGCCTGATCGCCGGTGCGGTATTACCGGTCTGACTGATTTTTTCCTCCAAGGTCATTGTCGCCACCAGTTGCGCCGAACGATTGCGCGCCGCAGTGAACGCTGCCTCTGAGATACCATGGGGATTGGCTATACCGGCTTTACCGCGAGCGCCGCGGCCAACACCAGCCATCCCGGCCGTCACGAAGGCCGCTAAATGCAAAATCTCTCTCCGTTTGATTCCTCGTCTGCCAGTCATAATAAAGCTCCGATGTACGACCCTATTCGCTCCGGTTTCGCGGCAAGATTCTCGATCCACCACCGGTGCCGATTATGTAAAATGCATATCGCGCGTCAAACCAGGCCGTCCCGGTAATAATGCGGCGCATAAAGAACAACAATCCGTCCGGATTTTGGAACAATTACGCTTTTGCCGTACTTTCAGGGTGTTTTAGGCAAGGCGGACAATCTCAGCGCGGCAAATACGTGTCAGCAAGTTCTCCGTTTTGTGCACAATTTCCGGCGGAAATTACTCTTGTGGAATCACGGAATCAGTCTTAGACTCTTTTTTGTGAATCGCGTTTATGTTGCAACGAAAATGAAATGATCGTATTCACAGCAACGACTTCGCGGACCTTACAGTTCTTGAAAGATTGCGCGTAGTTTGGTGTTGCAAAGACATTAGGCACTGATATTACATACTTGTTGCGTCATATGTGTGACGCAGTGTAATTGTTCACCTTTTTTTTGAAAGGGAGTTGTATGATGTTTACCTCAAAAACCCTGGGCATCCTGACAGTCATGGCTTTTACAGGAGGAATCATCGGCGTCGCCAACGCTGATGTCATCAATGTAAATGTCACGGATGGAAACACCCCCTACACCGGCTTGGCTGCCTACGCCAATGACCCTGCTGGTGCAAATGCCGCATGGAACAATGTTCCGATTCCATACACAACGGTTTCCGATTCGAACCCTCTGGTAGTCAGCAGCCTTGTTGACTCGCAAGGAAATACCACGAACGTAGACATGTCGCTTGTGCCCACGTCCACGACTGGTACACTTAACCGGTACAATGACAATGGAAGCAACTCCGGGTTAACTCCCAACCCGATGGCGCTAATGGAGGGGTATATCTTTAATGGTTTTAATATGACCCTGACAAATGTGCCTCAAGGTGGCTACAACATGTATATCTATGCCGTTGGCAACAATGCCAACCAGGGCGGCACCTTGACATTATCAACCCCAGAAGGTTACTCGACCACCGGAACCACATTAGCCAGTGACGTTAACTTCAGAAATATCAACGACACGGGAAATCCTGATTTCACCGGTACTAACAACAGTGGACAAACGTATGTCATTCTTCCGGTTACCGTTGGTGCCAGTGATCAAATTTCATTAACTGGACCGTATCTCAACGGATTTCAGTTGGTGTCAACCACGACACCCGAGCCGGCCTCGCTGTTACTGCTGGCCGCCGGAGCTGCAGGGCTGTTGCTGGTGGCACGCCGCCGCACGAACCGTGCATGACTGGGAAGCCTTAACGTTACGCACTTAGTGGCCACGCCCCGAATCCGGTGCATGTTCGCTGGATTCGGGGCCTTCTGGTAAGCCGGAGGGTGTTAGTTGGATGAAGCGATATGGCGTTCCGATGCCTCGGTTATTCGCTCCACCCAACGCCGTGGGTTGGTAAAATATCTCGCCTGCACATTGTGCACATTTGAGTGCCGAACTGACCATACGAATGAAATTGTGTTCAACCCCTTTTGAGAGAGGACCCTCTCATGAAACGTCGTTTATTACTGGTCATTGCGGCCGCTGCGGCCGCGACGATTGTGGTTCCATCGACCGGATTACTTTTTGCCGCCGGGCAGTTGGCGATTCCGGATGCCCAGGGCTTTGGGGCCTATGCCACCGGCGGGCGGGGCGGCACGGTGCAGGTGGTGACAAACTTGAATGATTCCGGCCCCGGTTCGTTCCGGCAGGCGGTCAGTGTGGCCAATTCCATTGTGGTTTTCGATGTCGGCGGTGTGATCAACCTGCAATCCGAGCTGTTGATCGCCAGCAATGTGACGGTATTCGGCCAAACCGCACCCGGGCAGGGAATAGCACTGGAGGGTGGTGCCAACGGTTATAATTTGTCGCTTTCCAATTCATCCAATGATATTGTGCAATATCTTCGCGTGCTGCAGGGTGGGCCAAGCACTGTAAAGAAAACCGCGGTGGATATGTATGGCACCAGCAACGCGCTGCTGGATCATGTCTCGATTGAATATGGCCCGTACGACAACATTGATGCCGTGGGCAACGGCAGCAAGGGCGGCGACATCACGATTCAGAATTCAATTCTTGCCGATCCGGTACTTGCCCAGACATTTAACGTGCATTATCAGACCGGTCCCGGCAGTTTTTTTAACAACATTCTGGTCAGCGCCCATAATCGCAATCCGATGGCCAAGGCCAACATGCAGTTTGTCAACAATGTGATTTATAACTTTCAAGCCGGCTACACCGTCGCGGATACCAGCGGCCACTTCAATCAGGA